>RCNQ01000122.1 GCA_003731675.1 Bacteroidetes/Chlorobi group bacterium ChocPot_Mid | reverse complement strand
ACAGGTTTGTTCTCATCTGTCTGAATTGGAGCAGATTCAGTTATTTGATTTTCAGTTACAGGCAAGTTGTTTGATGCAACATCATTGCCATTTTGGTCATTTGACTGACTTACATTGTTTTCGCTCGAGATTTCGTTCTGAATTTCGAAATCATTTTGTGTTTCTTCATTATTCATTTCACACCTACCTTGATAATTTCACTTTCTGATTTGATTCAGAAAAGTATATTGTACAACAAACTCGTATTTACGATTGATATATTAATGTAAAATTTGCATTTACATAGATTACTAATTTAATAAATAATTATTAATTTCGCTAAAACTTTTCAATAAATTATTTTTTTTGATAAATTGAGGTAATATTGAATTGAATTTTTCGAATTCAATTTTGAAGCTGAATGAAATAATAAGTGTTTTTTTTCGTAAATAATTATTTTATATTTGAATTAAAAATTTATATGGAATCAAGATACAAGAAATACCAGACAATTGAGAGATTGAATGAGGTTGAAGGCAAGGAAGTGACTTTAAGAGGTTGGGTTTACAACATAAGGAGCAAAGGCAAGTTACATTTCATTATATTGCGTGATGGAACGGGTATTTGTCAATGCGTAGTATTTAGCGGGAATGTTTTACCTGAAATTTTTGAATCTGCAAAGTCATTGACACAGGAGTCCTCAATAATTGTAACAGGGATGGTTAAAAAGGAAGAGCGTGCACCTGGTGGATATGAGATTGATGTAAAAGATATTGAGATAATTCAGATAACGAATGATTACCCGATAACACCAAAGGAGCATGGAGATGCATTTCTTATTGAGCATCGTCATCTTTGGTTGCGTTCTTCGAAGCAACATGCGATTATGCGAATAAGAGCGGCAGTAATAAAAGCAATCCGTGATTTTTTCGATGGCAATGGTTTCAAGCTAATGGATTCACCTTTATTGACACCAAATGCTTGTGAGGGGACTTCAACGCTATTTGAGACAAATTATTTTGATTTTGGAAAAGCTTATTTGTCACAATCGGGACAGTTATATGCAGAAGCATCTGCTTTTGCTTTAGGTCGGGTTTATACTTTTGGTCCGACATTCAGGGCAGAGAGGTCGAAAACGAGAAAGCACCTGACTGAATTTTGGATGGTGGAGCCGGAAATGGCATTTTTTGATTTGAATGATGATATGGAACTTGCAGAAGATTTGGTTGAATACATTGTGCAATTTGTTTTGAAAACCTGCCAGCAGGAGTTAAAGACTTTAGAGCGTGACACGGCACCACTTGAGAAGGTGAAAAGACCGTTTTACAGGATGAGTTATACCGAAGCAGTTGATTGGCTGATTGCAAATAAAGTTCCTTTAAAGAAATATGTTGACGGAAAGGAAGTTGATATTCATCCGTTCCCGTGGGGTGAGGATTTCGGGACAGTTCAGGAAGAAGCGATAATGGAACAATTCGATAAACCATGTATAATACATCGCTATCCAACAGATGTTAAGGCATTTTATATGAAGCGGGACCCTGAAAATTCAAAGGTTGTGCTTGCAATGGATATGCTTGGTCCTGAGAGAGCGGGTGAAATCATTGGTGGTTCACAAAGAGAAGATGATTACGATTTGTTGCTTGAAAGAATAAAGCAACATGACCTTTCTGTAGATGATTTTCAGTGGTATCTTGATTTGCGTAAATATGGTTCAGTTCCTCATAGTGGTTTTGGACTTGGTGTGGAACGTGTTGTTAAGTGGATTTCCGGTGCAAAGCATATCAGGGAGGTTATACCATTTCCAAGGATGATTTACAGGATAACTCCGTAAGTTAATTTCATATTTTTGTTTAATGATTAGATTTGTTTATTGAATAATGAACAGATTATTTGTGATGTTTAATTATGAATGAAATGATTAATAAAAATGTATATATAGAGACGTATGGATGTCAGATGAATTTGAGTGATACTGAGATTGTTTCTTCGGTATTAATTCAAAATGGTTTTTCGATTGTAAACAAAGCGAGCAGTGCTGACGTTATTTTGCTTAATACTTGTTCGGTAAGGGAAAATGCAGAGAGGAAAATATTTGAGAGATTGACACATTTGAAGCAGTACCGCAAGAAAAATCATCATCTGATTGTTGGGATAATCGGGTGTATGGCAGAGCGTATGAAGGACAGACTTGTTGGTGAAAATGATATGGTGAATCTGACTGCCGGACCTGATGAGTACAGGAATATTCACGAGCTTATTAAACAAATATCACAAGAAGAAACAACTTCATTCGATAAGCTAAGAGTAGCATTAGATGAGAAGTTTTTTTTGGACAAAAAGATTTTGGAGACTTATGACGATATAGCACCATTGCGGACTGATGGTGTTAGTGCATGGGTTTCGATTATGCGTGGTTGTAATAATTTTTGTTCTTATTGCGTTGTGCCATATACAAGGGGAAGGGAAAGGTCACGACCTTTGAAATCAATTGTGGCTGAAGTATCGGATTTAATGAAGAAAGGTTATAGGGAGGTAACTCTTTTGGGGCAGAACGTTAACAGTTATAAGTGTCCCGAAACGAATTCAGATTTTCCTGATTTACTTTCTGCGGTTGCTATTGTGGCTCCTGCAATTCGTTTTCGGTTTATGACATCGCATCCGAAGGATATAAGTGATAAGTTAATTGAGACAATTGGAAGACACGAGAATATTTGCAATCATATTCATCTTGCAATGCAATCTGGTTCGAATTCAGTTTTGAAGAATATGAACAGGAAGTATAGCATCGAGCATTTTCTTGGGAGAATAGAAAAAATAAAATCAGTCATACCTGATTGCTCTTTAACAACGGATATAATAGCAGGGTTTCCCGGTGAGACTTTAGAAGACCATCATGCGACAATGAAAGCGATGGAAATAATTAAATACGATACAGCATTTATGTTTCGTTATTCATCTCGAGAAGGGACAAAAGCTTTTGAGTTAAACGACGACGTGGCTGAAGAGGAAAAAATCAGAAGGTTGAATGAGATAATTCATCTTCAGCAGAAAATTTCAAAGAGTCAAAATTCTTTGGAAGTTGGAAGGATTCACAAAGTATTAATTGAAGGAAGAAGTAAGAAAAGTGAGAGTGAGTGGTTTGGAAGGACGGATACTAACAAGGTAGTGATTTTTCCATATAAGGAGGCAATGAGTCAGGGTGATTATATAAAAGTAAAAATCACAGGATTTACTTCTGCAACATTGTTTGGTGAGATTGTCTGATTGTTTTTATTTTACAATGACAAACTTATTGGTGGCATTTCCGACACGAATGAAATATAAGCCGACGGGGAGGTGGGAAATATCAATTCTAAAATTCGTATCGTAATTCGTAACGTAATTCGTAATTTGTAATTCGTAATTGATTAGACATACGCCGAGAGTGTTGAAGATTTTGATTGGAGGTATAGATTTATAGTAAAACGAAAAAGCATAAACGCAGGGGCTTGATTTGAAAGTAAAATACTTCATTTAATGTATATTGTCCATTTTTGTTACAAGCCTC
>RCNQ01000121.1 GCA_003731675.1 Bacteroidetes/Chlorobi group bacterium ChocPot_Mid | reverse complement strand
GATGCACAACTGATGAATTGAGTGTTCCTTCTGATACTATCTCAAATCCAGTTACGATATTGGCACTACTTAACCAAAAACAACAAATCGTTCACGAACTTCTCCATCGAATAGAAAACGGAAGTTTTCGAATAGAGTTTGTGGATCTGTAATTTTAACCTTACGGTCTTTCAGTTGTGGATAAATTTCAGAACTATCTTGAAATTTCCAAGTGATGTTACGAATGTAGTGTTTCATAGATTGACTCCAATGATTAGTTATTATTTTAGTTGATTTCAATAGCTAGCGGAGCTCCGCCCGTAACGGAGTGGAGGGCGGAGAGAAATAAAAAAGCCCAGATAATTGTTCTGGGCTTTTGAGGAGTATTATTTAACCATATAGGTTATGATACTATTTTATTAGAATCATTTTTCGAGTTTGAGTAAAATCCCCACTTCTTAACTTGCAGAAGTAAATACCAGATGGGAATTTCGATGCATTCCATTCAATTTTATATTTACCGGCTTTTTGAATATCGTTAACAAGATTTGTAACTAGTTCGCCAAGCACATTATAAATATCAAGTTTAACTGAGCCTTCATTTTTAATACTATATGATATAATAGTACTAGGATTAAAAGGATTAGGGTAATTTTGATCTAGTGAATAATCAAAATCCATATTTTCTTTTTGAACATCGGTAATATTGGAAGTTATAGTAATTTTACCATGTTTTACCACCGGATTTAATTCTGAAAGCCTTAAATCTGCTAGAGAATAATTGCTAATAATTACATTACTTGTATCACCAATATTAGCATTTTTGTTTACGACAAATTTGAATTCCATTAGTGTTCCATCTTTTGTAATTGGATCTAAATTCCCACCAAGGTCTGTTGCAGCAATATTCATGTAACCATACTTATCGTAAAAATTACTTATAACCCAACCTTGACTCCATGGAATAATTTTGCCTCCCTCAAGTCTTTGGGCATTAGAAAATTTATTTTGATCAATTCTTATACGAGCATTAAAGGCGCCTAAATTTGTTCCATTTAATTTAATTAATAATGGAATAGAAACAGTGTCACCAGGCAATGCTTTTAAGTCTGTAGGTATGTAAAGCTCAGGTGCTGCTTGACCATCAGCTGCTTCCTTGATAGAACTTGATTTTTCTAATTTAATTGTTGATGATATTGCATTTTGTCCGTCCACATCTCCATACATTATTGCATAAAAATTTTGTTTTTCTTGCACAACATCTAGTGGGGCATATATTTTATATGTTCCCGGTGTAGTCCAATTTGTATAATTTGATTGATCAATAAAAACCCACTTATTTAAATTAAAATCTTCAACTGTTTTCTCTCCAGTACTTAGTTTGAGAATGGCATAAGCGTCGAATGAATTTATTATTCCATCTTTATTTATGTCTGCAGCTATTTTTTGAAGAGATGTTAGAGTTGTTGAGCCACCATCCCTTCCACTAAATGCTTTTAAAGCATCGATAGCTTTGATATTTTCACCAGCTAAATTTTTGGGATATTTCATATCAGTTTTAAAGTAAAGCTTAACGCTATCACCTGGAATAACATTTGAAAATATAAAATTACCGGTTGTTTTTTGAATGTCCCCGATTAGAGTTGTCTTTTTAGTTGTATGCTCTAAATAGACTAATTGATCTCCAAAAGGTTTAGTAATTCCAGAATAGTAGGAAATTGTTCCGCTTACCTTCGAATAGAAAGTTAAAAGTCCGTTACTTCCCATGATATTTATTTTTTTAACCTTGTTATCAGTGGCGGATAAATATACATTGTCCAAATTAAAAGAGGTTGTTGTTCCTACTCTTGCGGCTGGCTTTATAAAGAATTTTGCTGTTCCTATTGTATCTCCATTTGTAAGTCCAGTATAATCTTTTAATGTTTTGTAGGTACCTACTTGAATAAAACCGAGTGTAGCATTATTTATTACTGCGTCTGTTAATTGCCAATTGGGAATAGTTCCTGTCTTTTGTAAGAAAAATCCATCCCATGTGAAACCTTTATAATCTAAAAGAGAGTTATCATAATACATTCTAAAATCTAGTGCAACTAATGTGTCTTTTCCCGAACCTTGTACATATAAAATGGGGACAAGGACTTCGTCTGTTGGTGACGCAGTAAGATCTTTAGGTACAATAAATTGTGCGTACTTTTCATCTACGACAGTAAAAAAATTAGATTTGCCACTTATTCCTTGACAAATAGCCTGTATTTGACTATTGTTTGTATCTTTTGATACCTCAGTCAATTTTATTTTTCTAATATCTCCATTAACAGTATCTACAGTTACATTCTCATTTGCGATATTAGAGAATGTTTTTCCTCTGTCAGAGGACATTTTAAAACTTATGTCACCAGTTAATCCAAATGTACGCACTAATACTTTTAATTGTTCACCTTTTACATATTTTGTACTTGAAAGCGGTTCAACTACTACTACAGCCTTTTTATCAACCCAAGAGAAGAAGCCAGTCTTTTTCATGATTGCAAATTGAAGATTAAATTCGCTTGCATTTGAATTACTAACATTAGTAATTGACGGACCAAAAAGTAGGCTTTGCTGAGCAGTGATTGTATATGCACTTGTGTCAGGTAATTTGTATCCAAAATACTCATCATATCTGTCATCAAATATCGAAATATATCCTGGCGGTAATCCTCTTTCTCTCATTATTTCAAATATCGTTGATGTAGTTGAAGGATATTTTAGCAGTTCAAGTTTATTAATGTCATTTTTATCGTTGTAAAGGATATAGTCATGCAATGGGCCTACATCCCCTCCAGGTAGCCAAACTGAATTCAATTTGATTACTTTGTTTGCTGGTAAATTAAATTTAATATCTACAATAACACCGTTTGCATCATAATTAATTGTTAATGTTTTACTGCCATATAAAGGGTTTTCATAAGTATAAACACAAGTCCCATTATTTTCTGACCATTCAACAATCTTCGATGCAGTTTCGTTAATAACACGCCCTAAACCAAATTTATTTTTTTCGTTTGAAGATATATCAAGTATATTTTTATTTGATCCTTTTTTATATTTTAACTGAGTAATGAATGCATTTAAGTGATCAAATCCTATTTGCACGTTAGCATTGTCAATTGTACTGCTTGGACTGCCAATTGTAAATTGTACTGTACTTGAATAATTTGTTTCAGTTAGACTAGATCTCATTCTCCAGTAATAGGTGGTTTTTAATTCTAAATAAGTAGATGAAAGTGTGTATCCAAGTGAATCTTTACTTATTGTGAATTTTTTAACATCAGTTTTAAATGTTGAGTCTTTGCTTATTTGTAATTCAAAACTAGTTAAACTTTCACCAGTCCATGTAAACCTTGGTTTAGTGGTTTTTAGAGTATCGTATTGCTTTGGACTTTGAAGTATTGGTGGATCGCTTTGCGGATAGGCTAAACCAGATAAAAAAATGTAATAAAATATTACACATAAAGCAGAGTAATTAAATTTCAATTTCATAGTACCCCTTATTTTTTATTTATAAAATTCTGATGTTATTATCGAATAAAGTGTAAAAAATTTTAATTCTAAATTGTAAATGAATATAGTGTTAAAAATCAAAGACTTAGAAGAGCAATGTATACGCTGTTTTTCAATAATTGGCATCCGTTCTTTCGACTATAAGCTGGCGTAACTTCACGTATAGAATAAACTCCATCAGCAACTTTAATTTCATCGCCAAGATTGAAAATTCTGTCACCAGCTTTCAATTCTCTACCTACAACTTGCACGCTTTCAACACCATTAAGCAATTCTTGTGATAGCGATTCCTTTGACCACACACGGATATTATAAAAACCGCTCGATTCATTTCTCTTTTCTTCAACATGATTAATTCTCTTTTCACTCAATCCAACATTGTTTAACATATCAATCGTATCTTCACCAGTTCCTCTTAAATTGCCATCACTCGAAATCCAAAGTATAGAATCATGAACAGCTTTTTCACCTTTGTATATTTCGTAAGCCCAAGACTTAACTATTAAAGAACGTTCTTCGTTATTGTACTCGCTCATAGAGACAAGGAGATTTTGTTGAATATTTTCTATACCGGTTTTTCTTTTAAACTCTCGCTCATCAATCTCTAAATTTTTAGTTGAATCAAGAAGTATTGCCATTTGCCGATTGTAGCTTTTTAAGAGAGACATCGCTTTATCATGCATCGGATTATCAAAGTTACTCTGTGCGATTTCAATTATCGGAATATCACATTTGTCAATTATGCCAGCTACTCTATTACCTTTACTAACTGAACCGCTGCCTAAGATTTCTTTATCTGCAGCATTAACTAAAAACACAACAGCTTCTAACAACTGATCAACTGGATGAGATTTAGCAACTACAACTTTTTCTCTTCTCTTTTCAGAAAAGCGGCTTAGTAAACACTTTGGGATTTCAATACCGTTGTCAATTACATGATTAATTAAATTCTCGACGGCAAATAAATCTTCACCGCAAGAAATACCATCCTTGACTACGCTGTCAATTACACGTTCCAAGTTCCAAGGATAAAGCTCAGTTAAATTCTTAGCAATTTCTGGATTAGTAATACCGATTGCACTACGGATCATTTCAGCGTTTGCTACTACTCCAATGTTAGCTGAGTTCTGAGCAATCTTAGAATACGTTCTTAAGAGATTAGCGCGTGTGTAAGAAATTAACTCATCCTTTGTTTTAATCGATGAGAGATATTTTTCAATCAAAGAATTATTAACCGGCTCGGATATTTCTTTCTTAGTATCAGCTTCTTTTGGCTTCTGAGGAATTGTGCCTACTAATTTATTAACCTCAGAAACACTAACACCTTCATAAGAAATATCTGTGATTACAAATTCTCCACGTTGATTTGGATTGCGAAAAAGCAGAGCTTGACTATTTTCAAGCGGGCATAAAGATATATTGTCATCTTGATCACCGCCTCCTAAAATTCTTGTTAACTCTTCCATCTGATGAGCTGGAATCCAAAGATTTCCGAACCCATCAACGCTTGATTTTGATTGGCTAATAATAGCCACGTCAAAGTTTCCTTGATTGTCATGGTTTCTAAGATCAACACGTAAATAAGAACGCAAACCCCCTTGAACTGGGATTCGGAAACTTGCAAAACCTCCACGAGTTGCGTACTTGTGAATACTATTTCTATACATCTGCCAAGCAAGGCGAAGAAGTCCCGGAAAACGTGTGTAATCTAATTTATTCCAGATTGCTTTCTTGAGTAACCATTGCTCTTGCTCATATTCTTCTTCGTTAGTATCATTGAAGTTGTCAAGCTGTTCTGAAAGATGCCCGGATAATAAATCTTTCTTAAATTTTTCAATTCCTGTACGTGCCCAATTAAA
>RCNQ01000120.1 GCA_003731675.1 Bacteroidetes/Chlorobi group bacterium ChocPot_Mid | reverse complement strand
ACCGGATTTAATGGTCGAAGTCTGGTTGTATTGAAAAGCACCAAGGAATACAAGAGCTTAACTAATAAATCCGCTTAATCGGGGTAAACCAATGGCGGCGAAGAATGCAACAGCCATAATACCAGTATATATTGGCATCTTATTTGCGAGTCCACCGAATGCATCAAGACTACGAGTGTGTGCTCTATCGTATATTACTCCCACAATCATAAAGAGCATAGAAGTAATAGTACCGTGATTGAACATTTGGAATATAGCACCAGTCATACCTTCTGTGGTCATGGAAGCCATTCCGAGCATAACGAAACCCATGTGGCTTACAGATGAATAAGCTATCAATTTTTTAAAGTCTCTTTGTCCAACTTTGTGCTGTCCCAATGCACAGAAGGCACCATAGACGATGCTAACGACACCGATGATTGCAATCATGTATTGGAAGTAAAGAACTCCATCAGGGAACATGGGCCAATTAATCCTCAGCATACCATAAGTACCCATTTTCAATAGAACACCAGCAAGAATAACGCTTATTGCCGTTGGTGCTTCTACGTGTGCATCGGGTAACCATGTGTGGAACGGTACGGTTGGTACTTTGATGGCAAATCCTACAAATAATGCCATGAAGGCAACATACCTCCAAAATGTACCTGCTCCGTAGAGTATTGAGTTTGGATTGTATTTTGATGGGTCCATCATGTCGAGCATGTTGAATGAACCTACAGCAAAGAATAAAGCAATCATGACAAGAAGCATGAATACGCTACCGAATAAAGTATAGAGGAAGAACTTGATAGCGGCATATTCTTTTCTTGGTCCACCCCATATTCCAATCAGGAAGTACATTGGTAGTAGCATGAGTTCCCAGAATACATAGAAGAGGAAGAAGTCGAGTGCGACGAAGACTCCCATCATACCTGTATCCAATAAAAGATACATAGCAAAGTATCCTTTGACTGCTTTCTTGATGCCGAATGAGGCAAATGAAGCTACAAAGCATACAATAGCAGTGAGAAGAATCATCGGGGCACTTAAGCCGTCAATTCCCATAAAATAGTCGATTTTCACATCACCAAGAAGCGGGAGTCCTGTAACTTCAATCCACCTAAATTTTTCAACGAATTGAAAACCTTCGATGTTGTTAATGCCTGTCATTGCATTGTTGTAGTTGGCGTAAATAACAATAGCCAAAATCAATTGCAAGAAAGTTAAGAAAACAGTTACCCACTTGAATAGCAAGTGAGAAATTTCTTTGCTTTTTTCATCTTTACCGGTAGGGATGATAGCGATAATAATCATTCCTAAAATCGGTAAAAAAGTTATCCATGTTAGGGGTCCAGCCCCAAATATTTCAAACATTAATCCTCCGGATCACATTTATTTAATACTTAATTTCTATCTATTTCAAAAAAACATTCTTTTCAATTCTGCCCTGTTACGGGTCTCCCCTTTTTAAGAGGTTTATATAAAATAATAAACTAATATAATTATGCCTAAAAGTACCATGACAATATAGCTTTGCACTCTACCTGTCTGAACCTTGCGGAACATTGCTCCGAATACAGCAGTAGTGTTGGCGACTAAGTTTACGAATCCATCAATAACAATATTATCAAAATGACCTATAAAGTAACCGAAACCACGAGTGAACCAAGCAGTAAGGTTAACAATTCCGTCAATTATTTTGTTGTCGAATAATGCGGAAACTTTTGCTAATCCGACAACTCCGTTTATAGCAGTTGCCTGATATATTTCATCGAAATACCATTTGTTTAAGCTCCCGTTGTAAAGTTTGCCCATTTGTTTAGCGATGTTGTCAGCACTGAATATTTTGAATTGGTATATCAGGAATGAGATGAAGATACCAAAGCCGGCGATAATCAGTGAGAGAATCATTGCAGGTATGTGAGCGGCATGCATTTGTTCTTCGAATTTATTAGCACCGTGATGAGTTCCATGATGAGCAGAAGTAGTTTCGTGTTTATCCGAAATCTCAGTATTGTGCTTTGTTGTTGATTGAGATTTAATATCTGTCTGCAAATATGGATTTTTACTGTTATCGTAAGGTAACAGGAAATTGTGCTGATATTTAGCAGGGACAGCAGTTTGAGGCGCCGGCATTGCTTTTGCATACCAACCTGCATTTGCATCAAAAGGGTTTGGAGAATATACTATCCAAAAAGAAAGCAGTGATAGTACTACCAAAGGAAAAACAATTACAAA
This sequence comes from Bacteroidetes/Chlorobi group bacterium ChocPot_Mid, assembly GCA_003731675.1. GTDB lineage: Bacteria > Bacteroidota > Ignavibacteria > Kapaibacteriales > UBA2268 > ChocPot-Mid. The sequence continues at coordinate 903 of RCNQ01000120.1, read as the reverse complement.
TTTATTTTCTTTAGTGTGTGTTGCTATGCTGGTTTTATGTTCACCATGAAAGGCGATTATTGTTAATCTGAGCATATAGAATGCTGTCATACCAGCTGCACTGAAACCCATTAAGGGTATTAACCAGTTTATTCCACCTGTTAACTGTGCAAAAGCTAACGTACCAGCCAAGATTCCGTCTTTTGAGAGGAATCCTGATGTCAGAGGTACACCTGAAATTGCCAAGGTTACCATAAGGAATGTCAGATATGTTAAAGGCATTGTTTTTCGCAAACCACCCATGTTTCTGATGTCCTGCGGGTCTGTGTGATGGTCGTTAGCATGGTGCATTGATATGTGCATTGCGTGTATAACTGAACCTGATGCAAGGAACAAAGCACCTTTGAACCAGGCATGTGTCATTAAGTGAAAGAATCCTGTTGACCAGGAGCATACACCGATTGACATGACCATATAACCTAACTGGCTGACTGTGGAATAAGCCAGTACTTTTTTAAAATCGTTTTGCGTCAAGGCAATTGTAGCGGCAAGAAATGCAGTGAAAGCACCGACGTAAGCGATGAATGTTAATGCATCTGCTGTCAGCATTGGGAATACTCTTGCAACGAGATAAACACCTGCGGCAACCATTGTTGCGGCATGGATTAAGGCACTGACAGGAGTAGGACCTTCCATTGCATCTGGTAGCCAGACGTGTAAAGGAAATTGTGCAGACTTTCCGATTGCTCCGCAGAATATCAGTATGCCGGAAATCGTCAATGCAGTTCCGCTGTCAAAAGGTAATATGTTAGATGCAATTCCACCGAAGATTTCATCAAACATGAATGAACCGTATGTGAAGTACATCATAAGTATTCCTATAAGAAAGCCGAGGTCGCCGATTCTGTTTGTTAGGAAAGCTTT
>RCNQ01000119.1 GCA_003731675.1 Bacteroidetes/Chlorobi group bacterium ChocPot_Mid | reverse complement strand
CATATAAGAATTTTTTAAGAAAAATCAACTCAACAAAAAGTGCTTTTGTCTGGCTTGCAAGAGGAATAATGCCTGACAAAGCCAGAGTGATTGATACAATGACCTTCAGAGGACTGATAAAATTCAAAGAACCAAAACGAAACTTTTTATATGGCAATGTTGGTTCACAGGTAATCGGCATCACGAATGTAGAGAACGAAGGCATAAGCGGTTTAGAGATGAAATACAACAGTATTCTGACCGGGAAAAAAGGATTTATGATGATGAAGCGTGATGCAAGAGGATATCTTCATGCGGCGGCAAACTTACCCGTAATACCCGCAGTCAATGGTAAATCAATTGTTCTGACAATAGATATTGAACTGCAAAGGATACTCGAATATGAATTGCAAAAAGGAGTTCTCAGCTCTTTGTCCGCATCAGGAACAGCTATTGTAATCGAACCAAAGAGCGGAGAGATACTTGCTATTGCGACATATCCGACTTACGACCCGTCTAAAAAAGACAAAGTCGAATTCGGAGCGATGAAACTCAGAGCAATCACAGATGTTTACGAGCCAGGTTCAACATTCAAAGTTATTACTGCCTGTGCGGCAATTGATGACGGAATAATGACACCTGAAACACCTTGCAATGGCTTCGGCGGACAACTGACTTTCGGACAATTCACAATTCGAGATGACCATCCCATTGGAAAAGTCACCTTCCGTGAAGCACTCGAACAATCAAGCAATGTAATCTTCGCTCAGGTTGGTGAAAAACTTAACCAAAATAAATTTTACAAATATGTACGCGATTTCGGTTTCGGAAATACACTTGGAATAGATTTTATTGGTGAAGAACAAGGCACCGTGCCGAAAAGAGAAGAATTCAAACCATTTGTTAGAAGATATATAAGCCACGGATACAATTTAACTGCAACTCCTTTGCAAATGGCAAATGCCTACGCAACAGTAGCAAATAACGGCGTAATGATGAAACCCCATCTTGTAAAAGCAATCTTGAATTCAAATGGAGAAATTTTAGAAAAGTTCGATAATCAAAAAGTCCGCAGAGTCGTTTCAGAACGCACTGCAAAAATCATTGCAGATATGATGACAGGCGTCGTGGAAAAAGGAACAGGAAAAAGAGCAAAAATCAAAGGATTAAAAATCGCAGGAAAAACAGGAACAGCTCAACAATTAGTTAATGGCTCTTATACTCAGGGACAATACACTGGTTCCTTTATCGGATTCTTCCCGGCAGACAATCCCCAAATTACAATAGCAGTAACTATGGACAAACCACAAGCAGGATATTATGGCGGTCTGTCGGCGGCACCAGTTTTTCAGGCAATTGCAAGCAGGTGGCTGGCTATCAATGGTAACCTGGGTTTCGAAAATATTGTTGCTAAACACGATACAGTATTCGTACCAAATGTCAAGGGATTTTTCAGCGCTGATGCAATGGCTATCTTGTCAGATTATGGCTTTAAACCAAGACTCGAAAATTTAATTGATGGTGTTGTTATTTCTCAGTCACCTGAATGTGGAAGTAAAATCCCGAAAGGAACTGAAATTCTACTTACAGCACAAAGATTCAAAACATTAATATCTGATACATTAGATAAAAAAATTAACGATGAAGAATACAGACCGAATGTAATAGGTTTCCCTTTGAGAACTGCCATTGATGTTCTTCAAAGAGCAGGAGTTTACGTAAAAGTTGAAGGAAAAGGAAAAGTTCGCTCTCAATCGTGGGTAAAAAATAATACAAACTGGCAATGCACTTTGATTTGCAGTCCATAATCACTAAAAATCCTCATCTTTGCCTGAAGTAATATCCTTCTGTTGTCCATAAAAATCAAAAGAAAGCTGTTTTGCATACTCCTTATCCGTTTCAGTATTGAGATTTGAAACTTGTATTCCTAACAACCTTACCGGCTTTATCGGCTTAACAGGTACAAAAAGTAATTCCGATGCAATATCAAAAATTTCATTCTCAGTATTAATAAAATTCTGTACTGTCCTACTCCTTGTGTTCAGCTCAAAATCGAAGTATTTAATTTTAATAGTAACTGTTTTACCCATAATATTATGATTAGCCATTCTCTCTGCCACCCTTTTTGATATACTATAAAGAGTAGCAATCATATCCTGCTCGTTGCTAATATCTTTGTCGAATGTCCTTTCCGAACCAATTGACTTACGTATATGCTCAGGTGAAACAGGGTCATTAACCTGATGCCTTATCAGTTCATAGAAATATGAACCAACCTTCCCGAAATGCTCGTTCAGATAAAACTTCGTTCTGCTTTTCAAATCAGCTCCGGTAACAATTCCCAACCTATGCATTTTTTCTTCCGTAACCTTGCCAACCCCGGGGATTTTCCCAACAGGTAATTTGTCAATGAAATCATCAGCTTCCTGAGGTGTAATCACAAAAAGACCATTGGGCTTGTTATAATCAGAAGCAACCTTCGCTAAAAATTTATTGAAGGAAACACCAGCAGATGCAGTAAGTCTGGTTTCTTTGTAAATCTGCTTTTTAATCTCAATAGCAACCCATTTCGCAGATGGAATAGAAAACTTGTTCTCAGTAACGTCAATATATGCCTCATCAATAGAGACCTGCTCTATTAAATCAGTGAACTTCCGCATAATATTCATCACTTTATCAGATGCCTCTTTGTATGCATCAAATCTCGGACGTGCAAAAATAATCTGAGGACATAACTTGTAAGCCAACTTTGATGGCATAGCTGAATGAACCCCGAATTTCCTTGCTTCATAACTCGCCGCGGCTACTACCCCCCTGATTTTATTGCCACCTACGGCAACTGGTTTCCCACGAAACTCAGGATGGTCTCTTTGCTCCACAGATGCAAAAAAAGCGTCCATATCAATATGAATAATTTTCCTGACGTCCATTACTTAACCATCTTGCTCGCTTTCTAATATACTTCATTAATTATGACATAACAATTTAACCCAAAAATAAATAAAATATTTTATAAATACTATAAAAATCTAAATTTACCATATTCAGTATTAATTTTAAAAAAAACCTTATTTTTCAAACAATATTTTATAATTTGTAATATAACTTATTATATATCATATTGTTAATACAATTTTATACAATTTTTATTATTACGTAAATTACGTAACGGAAAAAACGTAATATTTTAATAAAATTGCTAAATATTACGTAAATTACGTAACGGAAAAAACGTAATATTTTTGATAATACAATAAATATTACTATTTTTACGTAATAATAATTAGACAAAATATGATTTTAAGGATATAACATGTTTAATCCATTTATTACAAAAGGATATGTTTCGCCAGAATACTTCTGCGACCGCGAAAATGAAACTTCAAGAATTATGTCTGAAGCATATAATTCAAGTAATATCACTGTTTTCTCACAAAGAAAAATGGGGAAAACAGGACTGATTATGCACAGCATCAACAAATTACAGGATGAAAAATTCAAATGTATTTATTTCGATGTAATCACTACAAAAACCTTGAGCGATTTTGTCGAAGAATTCGGTAAAGCATTTCTGAATCAGGGTATATCTAAATCACATAAAATAATAAACAAAGCTTCTCGCCTCTTTAAAGCATTTTCTCCCGTTGTCAGCACTGACCCGATTACTAACTCCCTGAGCTTCGAATTGAAACTCAACAGACCTGATGCTCTGGAATATGATTTGGACAACATCTGTGATTTCATCAAAAAATCTGAAGAAAAATACTTCATAGCCATTGACGAATTTCAGCAGATTGTCAACTACCCAGAAAAAAATACAGAAGAACTGTTACGCTCCAAAATACAATTTTTAAACAACTCTTCATTTGTATTTTCAGGAAGTAAAAAAGATATGTTGCTTTCAATGTTCGGCTCATATTCCAAGCCATTTTACCAAAGCACTACTTTTCTCGAGCTCAAGCCGATTGACAAAGATGTTTACAGCAACTTCATCATATATAATTTCGCTCAAAACGACATTAGAATCGACAATAAATCATTAGAATTTATATTCGAAAAGTCCCGGGGAATCACTTATTTTGTCCAACTATTCTGCCATTATCTCTGGAATCATGGAAATAAAAAAATAAATCTTGAGCTGACAAAACTTATTTTCAACCGTATAATTGACGAACGAAAAAGTTATTACGACAATCTTGCAACCTTGCTCACTCGCAGGCAGTTCGGTCTTTTAAAAGCTTTAGCCAAAGAAAGTGGCATCAAACAACCAATGAGTAATGAGTTTTTATCTTCATATTATCTCGGTTCTGCCAGTACTGTCAAAACTGCTCTGGATTTTCTGTTTGACAAAGAGTTTATTTACAAAGAAGACGGACATTATTATTTAACAGATGTCTTGCTTTCCGAATGGCTCAAAAGACTATAAAGTAAAACTCCTTAAATTTATAATTTTATTAATTAAATAATTTTATTTTAACTTAAAAAACACACAAAATTACTTGATTTTGTTATCTTATGTTATTATATTATTTTCAGTTCTTTGGGTTTTCCGAAATAGTTCTCAAATCCAAAGGACTGATAGTTCTAATTTATTTGGCAATAATTGTATTCTTAATATAAATCTAAGAGGTGCCAAAATGGTTGAACAGACAAAAATTTTCAAAGTTGGAGCAAAAAAATACGAAGTTGACTCCTACGGCTTTCTTGTTGACCCTCGACAATGGGATGAAAACTACGCAGAAGCACTTGCAGAAGAGCTCGAAATTCCTGATGGATTAACCGACAAACACTGGAAAATAATTCGCTTCATCAGAAACTTCATCATACAAAACAATGTCTGCCCTAATATTTACACAACATGCAGAAATTTTAAACTCAAACTCAAAGACTTACAAAAATTATTTCCGACTGGTTACCACAGAGGTGCGTGTAAACTCGCAGGATTAACCTACAAAGAAGGTTATGTGAAATATTACTACTGGGATAACGTAAAAAAACCAGTTACCGAGCAAAGCATGGAAAAAATCTACCATGTGGACTGTAACGGATTTTTGCTCTCTCCCGAAGAATGGGATGAACAATTTGCAATTTGCAAAGCAATTGAGCTGAAAATGCAAAATCCCCTTTCCGAAAAACACTGGAACGTAATTAAATTCTTACGTAATTTTTACAAAAAATTCGATAAATTGCCAAACATTTACGAAACATGTGAAGTAAATAATCTGGATATTGCAGATATGGAAATGCTCTTCCCTGATGGCTACCACAGAGGAGCTGTTAAAGTATCAGGTTTAAGATTGAGTTAATTTTAGGGTATTCATTTATGAGAAAATAAAAAACTATTACATAAAAATTATGCAGGTTCGCAAATAAACATGACCTACCGGAAAGATACGGAAGGAAATTGGAGGAAAGATTTTAATATTTACGACCATTTGGGAAATTTACGTGTTGTTACAAGGGACACAAACGCAAATACTCCTTATTTAGTTCAAGAGCGTATGATTACGAGCCGTTTGGTGTAAAGAATAGTTCTTTGAAGATTAAGACCACTTAAGTTTCATCGGCAAAGAAAAGGATTACGAGAGCAAGTTTGGGGAATTTGGTGTTAGGAAGTATGATAATTTTTCGGAAAGGTTTACTTCACCTGCCTTTAAACAGATAAAACATTCGGTTTAATGTTCGATTATAAAGTTGCATATAATTATTTGACAAGAGACTACTTGGCATATCATACATTATTGTACTTTGCCCAGAAGAAATGAAGAAACAAAAATAATCATGATTGTATAAAAATTTTCTTTTTACAAAATCGTTTCATATTTTAGTTAAATATGAGTAGAATTGTTAAATTAATATTGAAAATTCTTTCAGGAAATTCTGATTCTAACATCAGTTTTTCCGAATTATGCAATTTACTCGATTACTTTGGATTTAGTGTTAGAATAAAAGGTGACCATTACATTTATTTTAAGGATGGTATTGATGAAATAATTAACCTTCAACCTTTGGGTAACAAAGCTAAAACTTATCAGGTTAAACAGATAAGAAATATAATATTAAAATATAAATTATTACGGGATAATTATGAGTAAATATGAAATAATAATCTTTTGGAGCGAAGAAGATAATTCATTCATAGCCGAAGTGCCGGAACTGCCGGGTTGCATGGCTGATGGCAAGACTTATTCTGAAACACTGAAAAATGCCGAGAAAATAATTCATGAGTGGTTGGAAACTGCGAATGAATTAGGTAGAATCATACCAGAGCCAAAAGGACGATTGGTGTATGCCTAAAAGTTAAGCAGACAACTGTATAAGCAAAATGATGATTTTTCGGAAAGGTTTACTTCGCCTTAACTGCTCTTGTTGGAGATATGCGTAAATTCCGATTTATCGGGAGAGAAGAATTACGACTGGTCGCCGTATGTTTATTCTGCGAATAATCCTTTGAGAAGAACTGATGGAAATAAAATCTCTATTAAATTCTAAAATTTTAAGCCCCATCTTATATACGATTTATATATATCTAAAATTTTTCGTAATTTGTAATTCATAATTCGTAATTTGTAATTCGTAATTTGAATAAGGCGAGGATTATGTATTCATTAATTTGTTCAGCTTCGACGCTGGGTATTAGCGCATTTATTGTTGAAATAGAAACTCATATAGAAAAAGCAGTCCCTAACTACTTTATGGTCGGTTTGCCCGATTCTGCCGTCAAAGAATCCAAAGAAAGAGTGATGGCGGCAATCAAAAATTCAAATTTGAACTTCCCTTCCAAACGAATAATAATTAACCTCGCACCCGCAGATGTCCGAAAAGAAGGAAGTGCATTCGACTTGCCCATTGCTCTTGGCATATTAGCCGCAGAAGGTGATATTAATCCTGATTCGCTGAATAAAATAATTGCACTTGGCGAACTCTCTCTCGATGGAAGTTTGAGAAATATCCACGGTGCTTTGTCAATTGCCATTGAATCCCGTGACAAAGGCTTTGAAAAAATAATTCTGCCTAAGCAAAATGCCGAAGAAGCCGCTTTGGTCGAAGATATTGATGTAATTGCTGTTGAAACTCTGACCGATGCAGTAAATTATTTGAATGGGACAATTGAAATTGCACCCACAAAGGTTGATTTGAACAGGTTATTCGAAGAAAGCCAAAGCAATTACCAATTCAACATGTCTGACGTAAGAGGTCAGGAAAACGTCAAGCGTGCCTTGGAAGTAGCCGCCGCAGGTGGACACAACATGCTGATGCTCGGACCTCCCGGTTCAGGAAAAACAATGCTTGCGAAAAGAATTCCATCAATATTACCACCTTTAACTGTTGCTGAAT
>RCNQ01000118.1 GCA_003731675.1 Bacteroidetes/Chlorobi group bacterium ChocPot_Mid | reverse complement strand
ACACTTTATTCGCTAGCAGATGCGGCTTACATCGGAGGAGGTTTCGGTTCCGGTGTACATAGTATAACTGAACCTGCAGGATATGGCATTCCACTTGCTTGTGGTCCGAAATACTTCAATTCACCAGATGCTATCAAATTGTATTCCTATGGCAGTTTAAAAGTTATGAAAAATAAAAATGATTTCTCTGAATGGTTAATGAAAAATATTAAAGATGAAACTTATAGGGTACAAGCGGGTATGCTTAACAGGGATTACCTATATAAACTGAAAGGTTCAACTGATAAAATAATCATGGACTTAGAAAAAGAAATTAAAATTACTTAAAGTTCCACTGATAGCTGAATAGAAAAATATCTCTTCTTAATCAACACAACGAATACAGACTGTTATATTAATTGTTCTAACCAAAAGAGTACTTATTTCGTTTCTTTATAAACTTTGTATTTTTTAAATTTTTTCTGTAGTGAAAGAAATTTTATTGCATTGTTGTTCATAACTTTTAACTAACATTATTTACATCTTATTCAACCATTTTTAGTAATTTCGTTACATTATGATTAAACTAATACAGAAAAATATCATTTTATTATTACTTATTGAATTAATTTCTTGTTCAAAGGTATTCTCTATCGAACCACGATTGATAATTAATACGAAGATAATATCAAAGGACACAATCCCTAAGGAGATATTCGGAGGATTTATTGAATTAGTAGAACATTTTGTAAATGGTCCGAGAGGGCATTGGGCACAAGAGATAATAGATAAAGATTTTGATTATAATATATTAAACAATAGATATTTAAGGATTATAAGTTGAAAAAAATATTATTTTTATTATTGTTCATATTATTGAGTATTTCAAAAGGTAGGACACAAGATCTTGAAGCAAAAGTTTCAATAGAATTTAATTCTATGGAAAGAATTGAAGTCTCGAGAAATTTATTTGGCAACTTTATTGAATATTATATGTGTTTTCAAAATGGTCATTCAGGATTATGGGCTCAGGAATTTCGTGATAGAGGATTTGATATTAAACATACTGAAAATGGCACATCAGACGTTTGGGAAAAATGGGGTTCTTATTATAATAGCAAAGACAACTGGCAATTAATTGAAGGTGGCTTTAACGAAAATGCATTATATTTTCAAAGAATATTTAAAGAAAATACTAATAATATTATTGGAATTAGGCAAAAAATATACACAACTGTGAACCAAGGTTTTGATATCTATGTTTACTTAAAAGGGGATACTACTGTCGAAAATGTAAAAGTACTCGTGATGGATGAAAATTTAACTAAATTATTAGCAGAAATTTCTTTGGGTAAACCTGATTCAATTTGGAAAAAATTTTCCGGGAAGCTTCCTGCTATTCAAAATCATGGAATTGTTAACATCATTTTTGGTTTTCAGGGAAAAGGGGTTTTAGATCTGGATGAATGTTCAATAATGCCAGAAAATAATATTAATGGAATAAGAAATGAGTTTTATAATTTATATAATGAATGGAAACCTGGCATATTACGTTATCCCGGTGGTTGGTTTATTGAATATTCAGGATATAGCTGGGATATGGCAGTTGGAAATATTGATAAAAGGAAAGTATTGAAAGGATTTGAAAATGTTAGAATGGACTTTGGTATTGATGAATTTTTACAATTTTGCGAATTTTTTAAAATTACTCCTCATTTGGTAACGAATTATATTAAAGGGACTCCTGAAGAATCAGCTGCTTTAGTTGAATACTGTAACGGTGAAATTAGTTCACATTTTGGAAAAAAAAGAAAATTAAACGGTCATGAAGAACCTTATAATGTACAAATTTGGGAAATTGGCAATGAGATTTGGGATGATCCATTAGAGTACGGCAAAGGTTTTACTTTATTTAATAAAAAAATGAAAGAAAAGGACCCAAAGATAAAAACTATGATTAGTGCAGATATTTGGCAATGGAGAAACTTCTTTTTTTCTGTAATAGATAATATTGGATCCGATTGTGATTACTATGGTTGGCATTGGACTCAAATTGGTATCCCAAAAGTTCCTGCATCGGATGAAGAAATCTTTTTATCAATGGTCGGTGGGTCTATTTATTTCGAAAATAATATTGATACAGTATATTCATGGTTAAATTCTTCCGGATATTCTGAGACCATGAATCAAGCTATTACTGAACTTTGGACTGTTTATAATCCTGATGGGTATGAATGGGATCTTGACACAACAAAACGTGGTGCAAGTTTAGAAAATGGTTTATGGATGGCTACTCAAATTAATTCTTGCATCCGGAAGTCAAAATATATTGACATCTTAGAAAGAACATTCTCTGTAGGTACATTTAGAATGGAAATTGAAAAAAACACGGGTAGAAGGCATTATTATAAGACTCCATCACATTTAGTTGGAGTCATGATTAGCAACCATATTGGCAATAAACTTTTACAGACCAACGTTGAATCAGAGAAATACTCTTTACCATTTATTGATGGTTTAATGCAACCTATCAACGTACCATGGATTGATGTAACAACAACGGTTTCAGCAGACAGTCTCTATATTAATATTGTTAACAGAAATCCTAACAATGAAATAATAACTTTATTTAATTTTGATTTTAATTTATTAAACAAACTTGCTAAAATTTATGAATTATATTCTCCCAGCTTTTTAGATTATAACTCAATTTCAAATCCTGAAAATATTAAAATTATTGAAAAATCATGGACTGTTACAAATTCTTATACTGTTCCTGCCCACTCTTTCACTATTCTTGCTATTCCATGCAAAGGGATAATTAATGTTGATGATTCTACAAATGATGATAAAATGGATTTTCATCTTTATCCAAATCCTGTTGTTGATTTACTTAGTATTGATGCAGATTTTAAATTAGGTAATGTTAAAATTTACAATTTGCTCGGTTCTTTGGTTTTGTCTGATTTTGTTGAAGATAATAAAGTAAAAATTAACTTGAGTTTTCTTGCTTCGGGATTATATATTGCAGAAATAAATAATATTAGAAAATTGCTTGTGAAAAAATAGGATATAAAATTTGACATCCTTCGAAAAGCTCAGCTTTACTAGTGTTATTTTAGTTCCTTTAAAATTGAAGCATCGAATATCAAAGAAGTATCAATTACATTATTTATCATTTTCTTCTTATACATAAAATCAAGGGTAATATCTGAAATCTTGAAAATATTTTTCTCTGATTCCAAGTTGAAAAATTCTATATTCTCTTTAAGACCAGGGATTTGAATATCCTCATAAGTGATTTTGAATTCATATTCACTCACATCTTCAAGCTCAGCCATTATTTCCATTGATTCTTTGTAATGAAGATTGATATACCTCAATGAATCAAACCATGACTGCAATATATTTTTTATATTCTTGTAATTTTCTTCATAAACATTTTTGGGGAAAACAAGAACATCAATAATTGAACTTGGTATATCCTTTGTTGAGAAAATAATATTATATCCCTTCTGCAACAGCTTAGTCGCCTTAGGATTTGCAACGACAACAGCACTCACCTGCTCATCATTAAAAGCATTTTCAATATCACCTTCTATAATAAAAGAATTTATTTCACTTAATGGAACATTTTTTTCTGCCAATGCTCTTGCAAAAAAGTATTCGCTGATAAAAAGCTTCTCCAAACCTATTGTTTTGCCTTTCAAATCCTCCAGCAAGTTAATACCTTCCTTTGCAATAATCATATCCCCACCAAGTGAGTAATCCATTATCAGGACTGCTTTCATTGGAAACCCTGATTCGAATAATGCAAAAAGCATATCTAAAGTAATTGCAGCACCGTCGAGTTCTCCTGATTTTAATTTATCAAGTTGTTCTTTCTCGTTATTGACTCGTGCCAATCTTACCAAAGCGTTATTGTTATCGAATATTCCTACTTGTTCAGCAAGAAAGAACGGTTCGTTGCCAGTCCACTTACTTAATCCTATGTTCAGTATTTTATTTTCCACTTCTCACCGTAATTTTAATAATTACATTTCTTATAAGCAATTACATATCAAATATAATACCAAATTCATTGAAAAAATTAAAAACGCACACCAATACCTGTAACAAATCCACTACTATTCAGTGTATTCTTTCCCAGCAAATTTACTCCAAATGAAAAGTCAATATAAAAATTATCAGTTAAAAACCAATTAAAAAGAAATCCAGCTTTTAATGCGTTTTCCTGTAATGTCGTTTTCCTCGGGTCGAACTCAACAGCACTATTAAAATTGCCCATACTTTGTAAATAATCGAGACGAACACCAATTTTCGCTCCCGGTACATTCGATAATCCGAATTCAGTATGTACCTGCAGATAATCAACTAATTCCTCTCCTCTTAGGTGATAAGAAAAGGAAGACTCCAACCAACTCTTTTCAAATGTAACACCAAGAATAATGCCTGTATGAATTTCAAATGCACCATCGCTTAGAAATTCATAACCAGGGTCATTTTGAATTCCATTATGAAATCCTGGTGGTATTCTCAGCTCTCCGGTAACAGCCACATAAGCTAACTTAGAGTAGATTTTATATCTTGCTCCAATACTGAAATATGACGGTTGTAATAAGGTATAATCTCCGATTTGCTTTTTGTATTTCAAAGTATCATAAGTCATATTTACTGTATCTTTTATTCTATAAATAGTAGTGTCCGCTCTTTGGTTCAGACTATGATATACTATTGGAATTTCAGAGAACAGCACAAGATTCTCTTTCGGTGCATACTCAACCCTTAAACCAGATTCATAAGCCAGATATTCAAAAATATAATTTCTTTTTGGTTGCTCGATATCTAAAGATTTATCAAGTAATTCAAATTTAGTATTACCATTCAAATCACAAAAACTTGTCCCACTACTCTTGCCAAACAGCAATCTGATATCAAAAGTATTTTTTGGATAAAATTCAGTTTGGGCTAAAGCTGAAGTACCTAACAAAGACACAAAGCACAAAACTATTAATGAAAATGATTTCACATATTCCCCAATAAATTTTAAATTTTCTTTATTCCTTTGACAAAAATAACTAAGAAAAGTTTATCATTGTTAAATTCTTTTTTAAAAATTATTCTTCAGCCGGTTGTCCGGCTGAAGAAATTATTCACATTCAATTGAAATTAACTGACAATCCAAATTGAAAATTCCTCGGCAAACCAGGTTCAAGATAATATGGCAAGTTAGTACCTGCCTGTTTATCAGGATTAATAAAAGCAGATGATGAATATTTTGCATCTAAAAGATTATTTATTGAGAAATATAAATTCACTCCTAAATTATCAAATAATTTAATCGCTTGTGCTGTTCCAAATTTAAGATTGAAAATCGTAAAAGAAGGATTATTATATTCATTAGCATCATCTACATAGTATTCGCCGACACCCTGACAACTGCCTTCAATAAATACATTATCAAAAAATGTTGGAACATATTTTAGTTTTACAAAATACATCAACTCGGGTATTCCAGCAATTGAATTGTCCGAATAATCACCATAGATTCCCGCTTTTGATGCACTATAATATACAGAATCAATTTTATAATCAACATATTTTGATTTCATATATGTCAAATTCACAGACAAATCCAATGACTTGAAAAACTTACCACCTATCCCAACTTCTCCGCCAATTCTTTGCGTCTTTCCAGCAGAAAAATAAAACTTACCACCTTTGTAAGGAATAATTTCATTTTCAGTGTTTATTAAAAATGCCGCTATTTCGTAATGAAGCATATCAATCAATCCTGATTCAAAATAATCATAATTCTTACTCCCGATTTCGTAAGTTGTTGAAACAATGGGCTCCAATAATGGATTAATTAAATGCAAAGTATCCATACCTAAATAAGGAGCAGGGTCTGTTTCATTACCTGCTGGGACTTCAATTCCTCCACCATAATTTACATATAGTGAATGAGTTTCATTTAAGCGATAAGATATTGCAAATTTCGGTGTAACTTTGGAGAACGACCTGTTTTCGAGCTTATCACCAGCAATAAAAGATTCGGAATAATAAGTAACATCATCATATCTTACTCCAAGAATAGCACTAATCTTATCACTGAAGACTAATTCATCTTGTAAAAACAATCCTGCAGAATTTGCCCCTTCCCTTTTATTATCTTTCAAAGTACTGCCACGTTCAGCTTTGTCATCTAAATTATAAAACAATATGGAACCGTCCTGATATTGCTCATCTAAACCAATTAGCAGTATATTCTTAATTGTTTCACTGATTTCATAATTATTTTTATAATTTATATTTCCACCCAGATGATACCTTACAAAATCTCTGAAAGTATTCCTTTCTGACCTTTGCAAATACTTGGGATTTACAAAAAACATCCCCGAGACTACGTTATTCTCATTAAAGTTATGTTCAAGGTTAATCCCCATCTGAACAGCTCGGTTAAATCGTCTCTCCTTCCTTTTCAAATAATAATCATTAGCTGAGTCAGGGGCATTATTGTAAGTATCAATGGTCAAAGGTCCTGGGATGTTGAACTTATTGGATACTCCTGATAAAAATACCTTCATATTAGTATTCTCTGATAAGTTTGAAAGCATAGCTAAATTAAAAAGATAACGTTCCGACTCAGAATTTTGTCTCCAGCCATCATACTTGCTTTTTGAAAAAGTTGTATTCAAAAAACCTGACTCCATCTTGCTATTCGCTTTTGCAAAAAGACTGTTGTAACCATAAGAACCTCCTTGACCGACAATTTCTAATGATGATTTCTGAAAATCAGGAATTGTCGAAAAGCTTATTACACCTCCGGCTGCATTCCCCCAGATTGCCGAAGCATTTGACCTTATTACTTCAATATCTTCCACTGCATTCATATCCAAGAAATCAAAAGATGTTCTTCCATCGGGTTCAGTTTGTGGTATTCCGTTCCAATAAAATTTAATCCCTCTCGATGTTCCGGAATTCGACCTGTCTCCTGCTCCTCTGGCTCCAAATCCTCTTATAGTAACTCTGACATCATTCGAACCTGCCCTGGATTGAGCTAATACCCCTGGAACATTTTGTAATGCTTCTTCAATTCCGGTACTTTTAGACAGTAAAATATCAGTTCGTGAAATCGTGCTTATAGCCATTGGTACTTCTATTTTTTTCTCAGGATATCTTAATGCTGATATAACAATTTCAGATGTCCTGAAACTTAGTGAATCTTTTGTTGCTTTTTTTGTTTCACTTTGTGAATAGGTCACAACATAACCTAAAAATAAAATTAATAATACTATTTTACATGTATTCATTTTTTCCTCGAATAATTAAATTAAAAACTATATTAATATCAAATCATACATTTATTAATATTCAAAAAATAAAAATTCAAATGAACTTGATTTTCATTTTAAATATTTTTCTGATTATTTGAAACTCTAAATTTAATTAATTTAAAAATTTCGGAGGAGGTAATTCTACGTCTTTGAAGTTAAACAAACAATGTTCTGCGAAAATATATAATGTTGTTTTCTTATTAACAAAATTATTATTTTTCAATTCTTTTTCAATATATAGCGGGAAAAAAATGTTCTTCAAGACCTTCCCTGCGTACTTAACTGTAGTCATTCCATCATCAGACGTCTCAAAAAGTTTTGAGTAAGACTCCATCAGTTGTTCTTCCTTCTCATCATTAATACAATAATAAATTGTATATTTTTTTTGAGGAAATTCTTTGATTATATCATACATCTTTCCTTGATAACGGAATTCTTTTTTATGAATCCTGGTAAAATATTTTGATTTATGAGCAATTTTAAGAACAATTATCTTGTCTTTTGGAATATTCGATTTCATTAACACTTTCATTTCTGACCTTATCTCTGCTCTGGAATAATAGAAATATCCTATCATTCCGAAAGTATTCAGAATGAGAAATAAAAGTAAAAATATTGCTATCAATCTTTTCATAATTATCAAAATTATACAGAAATTCACTCAATATCAAATAATTATGATAAATTTGCAGAATTTTATAATTAAATAATTGATAATATATGTTTATTGGAGAATTAAGTGCATTAGCAGCAGCATTACTTTGGTCATGTTCATCATTTGTATTTACAGCGGCAACATTCAGAATTGGAACTATACAACTAAATATTTCCCGTATGATTATTGCTTCACTGTTACTTGTAATTACATTAATGATTCTTGGAATCCGTTTTGAAATCTCAGAAGAACAGCTAATATATTTGTCTTTAAGTGGCTTTGTGGGATTAGTAATAGGTGACAGTTTTCTGTTCAAGGCATTCAATCTTGTTGGTCCGAGAATTTCTTTACTACTTTTATCATTCAACCCTGCCTTTGCGGCAATTTTTGCCTTCTTCTTACTTGGAGAAGTATTATCATTTTTCGCAATAATAGGGATGATTATTACTCTTCTTGGAATTACAATTGTTGTTCTTGAAAAGCACAGTAATGAATCAAAATTCAAAGTAACAAAATTTGGTATTTTCTGTGGTTTTATGTCTGCTATCGGACAAGGTGTCGGATTAGTTTTAGCCAAGATGGCATTTCAGAATGGGGATATTCACTATTTAGTTGCTACATTTATCAGAATAGCTTCAGCAGTGGTGATTATGCTCCCTTTTGCATTGTTATTCAAAAAATACTCAAATCCTTTCAAAGTATTTTCCGAAGACAAAAAAGCTTTGGGACTTGTTTCGCTTGGTGCTGTTATTGGTCCTTATCTGGGTATCACTCTTAGCTTTATTGCAATAATTTATACTCATGTGGGAATTGCATCAACTCTTATGTCCACAATGCCTATCATTATGCTCCCAATGTCAAAAATTATTTATAAGGAAAAGTTGAGTATAAAAGCAGTTGTCGGTGCTTTTATTGCTGTTACGGGTGTTGCAATTTTATTTTTATTATAAATTAAAATTTTAAAAACAAAATTGGATAAAAAAAAGAAGTTTTGAAATTTATTTTAACTTTTTTTGAGACGTTTTTCATTTTTTTGTGTCTTTGATGTTATAATGTTGGCAAAAAATAAATAATTTTTTTTCAATTTTATAACGGGGTTGTTATGAAATCATTTATTCAATTTTTGAGGACTATTTTAATTTTTTTGATAGTCATAGTTTTAGTGCAAATGAATTTGCAAAGTCAGACAGGTTCATTCAGCAGGTATGTTTCACAAGATGGCTGGAGCGGTAATGTAGAGTTTTACGTACCATCAGGTAGCGGTGCCAAGCCATTGGTTATAGGATTGCATCCGGCACAATCACCCGCTTATGGGATTCGTGATATGCTAAAACAATCTGCTGATGATAAAAAATGTATCTTTGTCTGTCCTGATGGAGCTGATGCTACTTTGTCGCAATCTAT
>RCNQ01000117.1 GCA_003731675.1 Bacteroidetes/Chlorobi group bacterium ChocPot_Mid | reverse complement strand
GTCCCAGGCGGCTTACTCGTAATATCATAAGTTACACGGTTAATACCTCGTATCTCGTTTATTATCCTGTTGCTCATTTTGGCAAGCACTTCATAAGGCATCGGATACCAGTCTGCTGTCATTCCGTCAACACTGGTTACTGCACGCAAAGCACAGGTGTATTCGTAAGTGCGTTCGTCACCCATTACACCAACGCTTTTCACGGGAAGCAATACAGCAAATGCCTGCCAGATTTCATTATAAAGTCCAGCTTTTCTGATTTCCTCTATGTAAATTTCGTCAGCTAATTGCAAAATATTAATTCGCTTTTTGGTTACTTCTCCAAGAATCCGAATCGCTAAACCTGGACCAGGGAAAGGATGACGTTCGATAAACCATTCTGGGACTCCAAGTTTTCTTCCTACAGCTCGTACCTCATCTTTGAATAATTCACGAAAAGGCTCGATTAGTTTTAAATTCATTATATCAGGTAAACCACCGACATTGTGATGCGACTTGATAGTTGCAGATGGTCCTTTGACAGATACAGATTCAATGACATCAGGATACAATGTACCTTGAGCCAGCCATTTTACGTCACGATGAGATTTTGCAGACTTTTCAAAAACTTCAATGAATGTTGCACCGATTATTTTTCTTTTCTTTTCTGGTTCGGAAACACCATCGAGTTTTCCTAAAAATATTTCTGAAGCATCAACAAGTTCAATCGGTATATGGAAGGATTCTTTGAACAAGTCCACTATCATCTTGCTTTCATTCAGACGCATAACACCAGTATCAACATGAACACAATGAAGCTGTTCACCAATCGCCTTATGCAACAGAACTGCTGCAACAGTAGAGTCCACCCCTCCGCTTAATGCAAGAATTACATTTTCATTTCCTATCTGTTCACGTATTGATTTAATCTGATTTTCGATAAATGATTCGGCATTCCATTGCTCCGTGCATCCGCAAATATTTCTTACAAAATTCGATAATATTTTATTTCCTTCGCTTGTATGGTGTACTTCCGGATGAAACTGCACACCAAATATTTTCCTGTCTTTAGAACGGATTGCACAAATAGGAGAATTTCCCGAATGCCCGATTATCTCAAAATTTTCGGGTGGTTCGATTAAAGCATCACCATGACTCATCCAAACCGTTGAACCCTGTGAAACATCCTTCAAAAGGTCATCTCCGCTATCAATAATCAACTCAGCTCTGCCATATTCACGCTTTGCGGCTCTGTCAACTTTTCCTTCTTTCGTGTAAGCAATAAGTTGTAATCCGTAACAAATTCCAAGAACGGGAATATTCAAATCAAAAACATCGAACGACGGGTGCGGCGAACCCTCTTCATAAACGCTCGAAGGTCCTCCTGAAAGAATAATCCCCTTAGGATTTAAATTCAACAATATCTGTTTTGTGATATTAAATGGATAAATCTCCGCATATACACCTGCCTCACGAACTTTTCGTGCAATTAGCTGAGTGTATTGCGAACCGAAATCGAGTATAATAATTTTTTCTTTTGTCTGCATAAATTCTTTATAAATTAATAAAATTAACTTTGCTAAAAAATGTAATTAGCAAGTATGTAAATTAGTAAAAATTTATTTAGATTAATAATTGATTTGCAATATTCAATTTTGAATGATGAATTTGTTAGCAAGTATGACGTGTTAGAGCAATGTCATCAACCTGACGGCTAGTGCCAGAGCCGATTTCGACCATTTTGCTGATATCAGCAAAATGGTCTGAGATAGACTCACCAGCATTCTTACAAGATTCTTTTGCTTTTTCAATTGCATTAAGAAAATTACGCCATTGCGAATAATGAAAAATTTCCTGCAATTCCCTTGCACTCCAACATTCGATGCCTTCGTATATGTAGCAGGCATTTTCAAATTGTTCGAATAATTCTTTAATAAGCTCTTTTTTCATTTGAAAATTACCTTCTTGATTTTCATACTTAAAATATTATTCCGTCAGTAAATAAAAAAGCAGAGATAATAATTTACCTCTGCTCAAAAATACGTAATATTTTTTGAATATTCTTACTGCACTTTCAATGTCATTACACATTTCTGGAATATTGGTTTGAAGTCTTTTTCTTCACCTTTGAACCAATTGATAGTTACTCTGTACAATCTTTTATTTTTCAAAACAAAATACATTTCCCCAGCGACTTTTCCGCTTGGAGTATAAACTACTTTTGCCGCTTTTTCTCCATTTATTGTAATATTTTGAGCGGCACTTGCTCCAGTCAATTTCTTGCGGTTTTCTTCAACTAATTTTCCAAAATCTTTTGTCTTTGAAGCATCGAAAGACTCAACCTTAATGTAGCTATCGCCTCTTCTTTTACCCAAATACATTCCACCTTCCTTACTGAAATTGTCTGGAATATCAATACTATAACCCTCGCCACTAACAGTTCTCAATGTCTGTGAAGGTGGTTCTGCTTCTTCAACTACAGTAATAGTATCCTTCTTGATTTCAATTTTCTTTCCTAACTTTATGGAAGCTAAAATTTCATCGAAACTTTTTTTATATTCATCAAAAGTACCTCCAAATGCTTCAAAGTAAATCGTGGTTGCGATTTTATTATCTTTTGTGGCATAATAAACCTCACCATGGAAAGGACCATCTTCCAGTTCGAAATCGAACTCTTGTTTAGTTGCCTGTACACCGTCAATAGTAACTTTTACAGGATTTGTATAATAGTCCTTTTCAAAAAGTTTGTTAGCTATAACAGTATCCATCGTTATATTTGAATCAAGTGAGGTAAATAATATTTCAATTTTTGCACCAGCAACACCCTGAGCATCGTATCTGACAAATCTGCTTTTAACAGCTCTTGAAGTGAAAACGAGAAATCTTGCACCAGGTACCTGCTGAATAACCCAATTCTCTGGATATTTCATAGAAAATCCCATTGTCGCATCTTCATAAACTTTTAAACCTTTCACTTCAACAACATCACCTTTCCCACCGCAATTTGTTAGGAAAATAGTTGCGATAATCATTGACAGAACAATAGTTAATATTTTTTTCATATCATAACTCCTGATTAATTTTTACATATATTTATTAAATTTATCATCAATAGTACAAATTCCGAATAGCAAAATAAAAGAAAAAATTTTCAAATCATAATAAATTATTAATTGTTAATTGTTAATTAAATTTTGCTCCTTCCTTAATCCAAACTACCATTCCATTGATATTATTTTGGGAAAAATATCCTGCTGGAAATTCAAAAGTTCCCCTATGCATTGGATTTCCTCTCATTATCTGAATGATTCTGCTTTCCTCAGGTTTGCCGGGTAAAATCAAGCCAAGATTAGCTGTTGAAAACAGGTTGAAATAGTCTGTCATATTTCTTCCGTCCTTCATGTCTTCAGCACTATGACAACCACGATAAGCACATTTGATATTTAAAAATGGTTGCACATGATTTTGATAACTGACGTTGGAATCAGGAAACGTGATTTCCCTGTTTGTCATAATGTTATCACCACAATTTGTTGCTACAAGAGTTACAAAGCCAATAGAAATAATGGTTATCAATATTTTTATGAAATAATTTTTCAACTTTTAAATATTAAAATTAAAAATAAATGATTTAACATAGTTAATAGCTTTCGTCAATACTTGGAAATGATTTTTTTCGGATATCATCACCGTATTTGATAACAGCGTTTTTAATGTCTTCATAAAGTCTTGCGTATCTTCTGACAAAACGTGGATTGAAGTCCACGGTAAGTCCTAACATATCAGTATAGACCAAAACTTGTCCGTCACAATCAGGACCTGCACCAATACCGATTGTTGGGATTTTTAAATCTTGAGTAATTTTCTTCCCAAGTTCTGCAGGAATTTTTTCGAGAACAATAGAAAACGCACCAGCTTCTTCTAAAAGTTTTGCATCATTATAAATTTGTTTTGCTTCCTCCTTGTCAGTTCCTCTTACTTTGTAAGTACCAAATTTGTTAATGCTTTGTGGAGTAAGACCCAAATGTCCCATTGCAGGAATACCTGCTTCAGTTAATCTTTCTATAGCATCAACAACGAGTTTTCCGCCTTCGAGCTTAATACCGTTGCAACCAGTTTCTTTCATAATTCTTCCAGCATTTCTGAAAGCTTCCTCTGCAGAAACCTGATAGCTCATAAATGGCATATCAGCAACAATTAAAGCCCTTTTTGCACCGTTAACAACTGCTTTTGTATGATAAATTGTATCTTCAATTGTAACTGGCAAAGTAGTTGGCAACCCCTGTACTATATTGCCGAGTGAATCACCGACAAGAATTAAATCAACAGCCGATTCATCCAATAATCGCGCTATCAAAGCATCATAAGCGGTCAAAGCCACAATTTTCTGACCGGCTTTTTTCATCTCGAGCAAACGCAATGTCGTTACTTTACGAGTATCTATTTCTGAACTTCCTGTATAATCCATTTTTCTATAACTTTCAATTTTTTTATTCAAAATTCATTAACTAATTTACAAATTTATTATTATTTAGCATTAAATATTATTATTTATTACGATAAAAAATGAGTAAAAACTATAAAATATTAATTGATGAAAATATCCCCTATTTGGCTGAAATATTGAAGTCTTATGGTTCAATTGAATTATTTACCGGAAGGAATTTAACAAATCAGCACCTCGTCAAATCAGGTTGTCAGATTCTATTTATTAGGTCAACTACCAAAGTTAATAGAGAGTTATTGAATAATACAAAGGTTAAATTTGTTGGAACAGCAACCTCTGGTACAGACCATATAGATATTGACTATTTAAAAGATTCAAAAATTTACTTTGCAAATGCTAATGGCTCGAATTCAAATTCAGTTGCAGAATTAGTGATTTTTTCAATATTAAAATGGCTGAAGATATCCCCGAAAAATATCTCTGACTTAACCATAGGGATAATCGGATTTGGAAATATCGGTAAGTTGGTAGCAAAATATTCTACTTATTTAGGGTTAAATATTTTGGTCAATGACCCTCCGCTTTTTGAAGAAAACTTTCAATTCCCTGCTAATATAAATTATATTGATTTACCTACTTTGATAAGAAATTCAGATATCATTACAAATCATGTACCCTTAACAAAATCAACAAAATATCCTACTTATCAAATGTTCAACAAAGAAATATTTAATTTTATGAAAGAAGGAGCTTTATTTATCCATACATCGAGAGGCAAGGTAGTTAATGAAAAGCATTTTCTTGATGTTTTAGCTAATAAAAAGATTTATTCAGTTTTTGATGTTTGGGAAGACGAGCCACTAATAAACAAGGAATTAGCTTCAAAATGTATTCTTGCGACTCCTCATATAGGAGGTTACTCAAAAGATGGTAAATTGAAGGGAGTAAATATGATGATTGATGCTTTTCAGAGTTATACAGGTGAATCTGTTGATAATATTATTATTCAATCGGAGCTTGATAGTTACAAACCATTACAGGCAGTAAAATTCAAAGATATTGATTTGATTTATAATTTATTGAAAGATAACCGTAAGTTTGATGAAGACCACCAGGCATTGATGCAAACTTTAACTTTACCTGACGGCAAAAGGGCAAAAACGTTTGATTTATTAAGGAAGAATTACCCACCGAGAAGGGAAGTATTATAATGGAATCTTTTACAAAAAAACAGGTTTGCAGAATTTGTGATTACTCAGGTATAATGCCGACATATATAGCAAAGGATAATCATTTTGGTTTAAATGAAGAATTTTTCTATTTCGAATGTCCTGAATGCTTGACATTACAAATTGAATCTATACCGGAAGATATTTCGAAATATTATCCACAGGGATATTATTCAAAATTCTCTTTTACTTCCAATCCCTTAAAAGATTTTATTAAAAAGCAATGGTACAAAAGTTATAAATCGAAATATAATCCTGTATCTGCGTTATTCAGGTTGCTTTTTGGGGAATTACCTTTTAATGTCTGGTTGAAAAGGATTAAAATTGACCCAAATGATTCGGTTCTTGATGTTGGGTCCGGTGCAGGCATTTTGCTTTATCATATGAACCTTGCAGGATTCAATAATCTGACCGGAATTGACCCTTTTATAAATTATAGCATTATTTATTCAGATGAATTGAGAATAATCAAAGGTAATTTGAGGGATTTGATTGAGAAAAATAAATCATATAAACTGATTATTTTCAATTATTCTTTCGAACATTTAGAAAATCCCTTGGATGTACTTGTAAACTCAAGAATTTTACAAAATCCAAGTGATTACTTAATATTGCGAATTCCTATATCGAAATCTTATGCATGGGAGAAATACGGCACAAATTGGTCAAACCTTGATGCACCAAGGCATTTTCACATTCTTTCCGAAAAAGCTGTTTCAATTCTTGCACAAAAAAGTAATTACAAGATTGAACAAGTTGTTTATGATTCAACTGATTTCCAATTTTATCTCAGTGAACTTTATAAGAACGGGATTCCTTATACAGCAACAAAATTCGGTTCAAAAAATCCTATGAAGGATTTCCGACATATTGTTTCTGCTAAGGCACAAAGAGAATTCAAACATTTAGCTGTGAAACTAAATAGTCAAAGAAAAGGTGACCAGGCAACTTTTTACCTTCGAGCAATATAATATCAAATTGTTTTTCTTTATTTTATTGTTTCAGTCCAATAATGAACAAATACATGATTTGAAAGTACATATCCTAAAATAACATTAACAATCACACCGGCAGTAAATGCCGCAAGTGGTTGCCAACCGAATTTCGTTAATTCTTTGAATCTTGTTGTTAAACCGATACATAAGAAAGTGAAAATAAAAGTCCATGTTCTCAATGTTTTAATTGGGTCTATCAGATTAGCTGAAAGATTTTTTGATAACTCATCACTATGTATATAACCCGTGGATATTAAAGTAATAGCAATTGAAGCTACAAAAAAGCCAAGAACAAATTTCGGGAACCTCCACCAAATTTCCATTGCAGATACTTTACTGTTAGACACTTCTTTTTTGTCCCAGACAACAACTGCAATAATGGCTAAAATAAACGACCATATACCAATCCATATATCCCTGCCGATAACTTTCATCAATGTAAATGCTCTTATAGCTTTCTCATCACCGATTGCCTGAGCGGCAGCGAACCCTGCGGCATCAGCAAATTCTGAATTGCCAATCCAGGCACCTGCAACACCAGCATCCAATCCGAGTATTTTTGAGATGATGGGCAAGAAAAATATCATAATAATAGCCCAAATTGTAACAAGGGATATGCTGATAGACATTTCTTCCTTCTTTGCATTGACTGCTCCACCAACAGCTATTGATGCAGAAACACCACATACTGAACCACCTGCTCCCAAGACAGAGCAGAATTTTTTATCAAGCTTATAGTATCTTGTACCAACCAGAAAGATAGTCATAAAGGTTGTAACAGAAACAATAGTAGCTTGTGAAAAAGCTATTGGACCTGCTTTAATAATGAGTGTAAATGGCAAGGTAGCACCTAATAAAATTATTCCGGTTTTGATATAATATTCAGTCCTTAATGAAGTATTAAACCATTTAGGTAATTTCAAGACATTGCCAGCAATAAGTCCTATCAATAAGGCAACAAGTGGTGCTTCGAGATTGTAATCTTTTGCAACACGCCAAGATGAAAAAAACTGAACAACAGCAGATAGTAAAAAAAGTATAATGAAACCGGGTATAAATTCCTTTATCTTATGCCCCATAACATTTATAC
Source organism: Bacteroidetes/Chlorobi group bacterium ChocPot_Mid (assembly GCA_003731675.1). Taxonomy (GTDB): domain Bacteria; phylum Bacteroidota; class Ignavibacteria; order Kapaibacteriales; family UBA2268; genus ChocPot-Mid. The sequence goes on along the minus strand of RCNQ01000117.1, from coordinate 1,897 downwards.
TAACAGCAAAAATAATTATCCACATCAGCAGTTGAGCAAAATACCAGTACCAGTCAGCTGACAGGTGGTCAATAAGCGATTTGTAAGAATCCAAAGTTGGTGGTTTGACGGCGATGGGATTGATTGTTGAACCTGAAAAGAAAAAGACAGTGCTTACAATAATTATCCCCAAGGCAAGCCAGATAGCCCACCAATCTTCCTTGAGCCAAAGGTCAGAAATTCTTTTTTCAGACATTTCAATACTCCCTGAAATGAATAAACAAGATTTTAGTGTAAAATTATGGAATTTTGATGTGATATGAAAAAAAATTTTAAAATTTTATAAAAAACATTAAATATCAATGTTCCTGTGGAAAAAGAGTTGCATAGAGTTAAGCTCAAGTGCGACAAGATAACCAAGCCCAGGATGTCTTCCATAATAAACACACCCGCCATCAAGCATAATTTTATCGCTTTGTAAACTCTTAATGATAAGGTCTATTGGTGTAGGAGTGTGACCACAGACGAGTTTTCTTCCTCCAATTTTATTAGTATCTACAAAATTATCACGTATCCAGACCATTGATTCCTTATCCTCAAGGGGATTATCTGCACTGAAGTTAAGTCCACCATGAACAATGATGTAATCATCTAATAAATAATAATGTGGCAAGGAACGGAAAAAATCTATGTATTTTGATTTGAATTCGTGAGCATAATTTATACCGAAACTTTTTAATGTTGATTTAGCCCCGTTGCGGAACCAGACAATATGATTCTGAACAAAGTTCGCAGAATCTAAAAGTAGTACTTCGTGGTTACCTAAGACAGGGTAAACATTATAGCCCTGTTTTTTCATTTTAAGGATTCTGTCAATTACTTTTTTGCTGTTAGGACCACGGTCTATATAGTCACCAAGAAAATAGATGGAATCTTCTTTCTGAACCTGACAAGTCTCAAAAAGAAGTTTTTTTAATGTTTTGGAACAACCATGTATATCACCGATAACGAATCTTCGGTTCATATTTTCTATATTATCATTAAAATAAAAAATGCAATTTAAAATATTTTTCAAATTATTCTGTTAATTTTCGTTGTTGTTAGAAAATAAAATTTAAGAAATTGATGTTAATATCTTAAAAAATAATTGCTAAATCATTAAGAATATTAATATTAAATTCAATAGGTAATTGAAAAATATTTTAGTTAATTCTTTTATATTTAGGAATTAAATGTTATTTTTGTATTCTTTATAAATGTTTTGTTTAAAAATAAAAGGTAATATTTGAGGTTTGTATATTTAGCACATTTCACTCCGGGTGCAAGAAGACCTAAAGAAGATGAAAGTCAGAAGTACAGAGTGAATGAAGAAATCACTGACAGAGAAATCCGTTGTATAGACGAAGATGGGAAGATGATGGGTATAATGCTGACAGCATATGCTCAGAGATTAGCTGAAGAAAAGAATATGGATTTGGTCGAAATCGCCCCACAGGCAAAGCCACCAGTCTGTAAGATAATAGATTTCGGTAAATTTTTATACGAACTTCAAAAGAAGGAAAAGCATCAGAGAAAGCAACAAAGCACTCAGCAGATGAAGGAAATCAGGTTTAAGTGGAGAACTGATACACATGATTTTAACTTCAAGATAAGACATGCACGTGCTTTTATTGAGGATGGGCATAAGGTAAAGGCATCTGTTATGTTTAGAGGGCGTGAGATTGTTCATAAGGAAATAGGCAAGGAACTTTTAGAAAAATTTGTTGCAGAGATGGAAGATGTTGCGAAAGTTGATTCTCCGATGAGAACTGAAGGAAAAATAATTCACGTTGTTTTAGCTCCCGAAAAAGGGAAGGTAAAAAAGAAGAAAAATACTGAAGAAGATAGTAAAAAATAAATAATTGAGGATGAAATGCCA
>RCNQ01000116.1 GCA_003731675.1 Bacteroidetes/Chlorobi group bacterium ChocPot_Mid | reverse complement strand
ACTTTAACTAAAATCTCTGACGGTTTTAATGGTTTTGGATATCTTGGCATCGGAGCTTCCAATGGTTCATCTGGAGGTGGTGGTGGTGGTGGTGGTTCCATATATTTTACGGAGAAACCAAATTTCATATTGTGAATAGTCCATCCAGAATTTGGAACTACAGGTGTTATGATGAAAGTGTAAATAAATTCAGGTGCTAAAAAAATTGAGCTGTCATGGTTCATTCTAAGAAGATAAGATGCACCTAAAGATAACCCAAAATATATTGATGAAGCTTCGTGAAAATCTCCTTTTCGGGAATTTCTAATTCGGCTTCTGTTCGTTTCGCTGAAATATCCATAATCCGGTTTAAGTATTTTCTCATAGTAATCATATTTTTGAGTAGTAAAAATTCCCAAATCGAAACCACCGAGCGCAAAAAGATTATCTTTTAACTGATAATAGGCGTATGGCTGAAATACCAAAGCACCAAGATTAGTTTCGAGGTGATATTCAAAAATACCATTTACTGGTTTAAAATCATCAATTGATTGGTCATAGACCATTGCTCTGAAGTTTTGTTCCTGAGTAAGTAATCCGCTTAAATCTGAGATAGCTAAACGAAGATTCAACCCCCAATAATCTTCAATAGGGTATTCAAATAATCCTCCAAAGGAAAGACCTGTTCCGTGACCAGACATATTGTCATTGCAACAAGAAGGAATATCTTGTAATTCTGAGAAGTTAGAAGTGTGTAAATTCAATCCAAAATGCAAGAATAGACCATACTTGGGTTTTCTGTCAGTAAAATTATTTTCCTGAGAGTAAACCGAAAAATCAAGTAATAAAATTAATAAAAGCACTGAAAGAGTGCTTCTTTTCATGAAATCCCCCTTTGTATTTAACTTATTAGCAAAAATAAGGATTTTATTATGTTTTTAGATGAAATAATTACAGGTTATATGAAATAAATGAACTTTTTGAAATATTTTTTAATGATTAAATACTTAAAAAATAATGTTTTATAAAAATTATTAACATTTTTTAAAAAAAATAGTGGGAGAAAGTGGGAGATTTTAATTTTTTGCTTATATTTGTGGGAGAATAATTTGTAATATTTCATTTTTTTGATTGATGAGCCGTTTTAAGGGTATAGAAACATATACATTGGACAATAAGGGGAGGGTTAATATTCCAGCAAAGATGAGGAAAACTCTATCGCCTGAAGCCAATGACACGTTTGTTTTAACCCGTGGTTTTGAAAAGTGTATTTATGCTTATCCTTTAGATGAGTGGAAAAAGAAGGAAGAGCAGCTGGAGCAGTTGAATGAATATCAGGAAAAGAACAGGTTCTTTATGAGGATGTTGCTTCAGTATAGTGAGGATGTGAAAATGGATGCTCAACTAAGGGTGGCAATACCTAAAGAATTGTTGGATTTTGCAGGGATTGAGAAGAAGGTTACGATAGCTGGTGTAATGAATCATATTGAATTTTGGAATCCTGAGGAATATGATTCTTATATGAGCGGGCATCCTGAATCTTACGAAGAAGTGGCTGAGAAATTAAGCACGGGTAAAGTTCAGCAGTAAAGTATTGAAATATTTTTTTAAATCTAAGAGCGGACTTTGGCAAAGAAGAAGAAAAAATCAGTGTCTGATTTAAATTTGGAAAGGTCGGAATATGAGTACCATCTTCCGGTAATGTTGAGTAAGGCATGTGATTTTTTGGTAAAAAAGCCAGATGGCAAGTATATAGATGGAACATTGGGTGGTGGAGGTCACTCCGGGGAGATATTGCGAAGGTTAAGCCCGAGAGGCAGCTTGTATAGTTTTGATAAGGATGAGCAGGCGATAAGTTTTTGCCGAGAGAAATTCTGGGGGGAATTGCAAAGAGGCGAAGAAAGCCGGCTCAGATTGATTAACGAATGTTTTAGCAAAGCATGCAGTATAACGGGTGTTGAAGGGGGGTTCGACGGCATTCTGCTTGATTTGGGATTATCTTCGCGGCAACTTGACGAGAGTCGCCGCGGATTTAGCTACCGAAAGGACTCATCGCTTGACATGAGATTTGGTCCTGACGGAAAGACGGCGGAAGAAATCCTGCATGCAGCAAAAGAGGAAGAAATTATAGCAATACTCCGAGATTACGGAGAAGAGCCATTTGCACACAGAATAGCACGGCGTATAATGCTGCAACGCCGTGCTTTTCCATTTAAAACGACGTTTGCTCTGAGGTCAGTTGTTGAAGAATCTGTTCCTGAACAGCATCGCAGTAAATCATTGTCGAGGGTTTTTCAGGCTTTCAGGATTGCTGTAAATAATGAGCTTGAAGTTTTGTATGATACTCTTCACAACTGCCTGCCAATTATGTCCGATGGAGCGAAGATTGTTGTTATTTCTTATCATTCGCTTGAGGACAGAATTGTCAAATCATTTTTTAAAGAACGAGCTGTTAAAAAAGCACAAATCAAATCTGATAGTGATTTAACAAAAAGTGTGCCACTATTGAAAATATTGACTCCAAAACCAGTATTACCTGATGATGATGAAATTGCACGTAATCCGAGGGCGAGAAGTGCGAAGATGAGGGTTGCCGAAGTTGTCTTTTTCTAATTCGTTATTAAAATACTTTCAGTTGTAAACAACTGACGGAATGCTGAAAGTGATTAAGAAATTTTAGTATTTTTTTATTTTAAACCAGCATCTTTCAATATACCATTGAAAGTACCGGAGGGAATATCTCTGTTGTGAATAGGAACACTATTAATTTATTTTTTTCTTTCTTGTAAATTGCATGGCTACCTGATTGCCTCACAAAAATATAACCATTTGCTCGAGAAGTTTAATAAGTTCCTTTGGTTTCATCAGCAAACTCAAGTATTTGTACAGTTATATTTTCTTCTAACTCTACTTCTAAATAAATTTGCATCGCATCCTTGAGATTTTGCATTGCTTCTTTAACAGTACGTCCATGGGTATGGCAACCTGGTAGTTCGGGTATCCAAGCATGAAATTCATTGCCATCAGGTTCGATTTTGTATGTAAACATAATTTTACTAAAATTAATTGACATTTTAAGTTGTAAACGTTGTTAATTTTTTAATATTGTTAGTGTTGCAGACAACATAAAACAATTGATAATAACCTTATTGTTACGGATAATTGGTTGAATGTAAATATCGTATGGAATGTAATATTTTAAAAATTCTGCCAGTTGTTGACAATTTACAGAACGATGAAATCTTTAAAGTATCTCTATATCAGTATCTATGAACCTTTTCAAAAAAGTTTTTCTGTGAATTTCGCAGATGCCAAATTCTTGGATAGCTTCTATATGTGATTTTGTCCCGTAACCCTTATGCTGTTTGAAATTGTATTGCGGGTATAGTTTGTCGGCAACATCATTCATCCATCGGTCTCTTGTAACTTTTGCGATTATTGAGGCGGCAGCGATGGAGAGGCATTTCCCGTCTCCTTTGATAATTGTTTGGTATGGGATACCGATGTTTTTAAAATAATTGCCATCTATGAGGAGTTGTTGAGGTTGAGGATTAAGTTGAGTGATTGCATTTTGCATTGCTGACAGTGTGGCTTGTAATATATTGATTTCGTCAATTATATTATTGTCAATTATTCCTATGCCGACGCTGAGTGAATTCTCTATTATAATGTTAAACAATTTTTCTCTTTGTGATTGGTTGATTTTTTTTGAGTCGGTGATGCCGAAGGTATTGTGGAACTCTGGTTTCAGGATTACAGCGGCGGCAACAACGGGTCCTGCGAGAGGACCGCGACCTGCTTCGTCAATTCCAGCGACAAACATACCTTTTTCGATAAATGGTTTTTCTATATCAAATTCAAGTGTATTTGTTTTTTTTGTTTTCATTTTTTTAGCAGAGATATTATATGTCAATTATTTTATCGCAGTGTCTGAGCCATTCTTCGTCGTGTGATGCAGAAAGCACGGTTATCGACTTGTCTTTCAGAAGGTATTCTGCGACAGAGTTTAAGTTTGATTTATCCAAAGCAGATGTAGGTTCGTCCAAAAGGAGTACATCTCTTTTCAGGAGTTTGCAGACAATAATGCCGAGACGCTGTTTTTCTCCGCCAGAGATTTCTTCAAAGGAGCTTTTTAAAATTGATTTATCGAGGTTGAGTTTTTCTAATTCCATTTCGATGGATTTATGGTCAGGTAAAAGTGTTTTGTTGATTTTGAAATGGAATGGGAGGATTAATTGTTCAATGATTTTACCTCTGCCTATAATGGAAGGGTTTTGAGGTAGCCATGCGATTCTTTTTCGGATTTTGCTAATATTGTTTCTGTTTAAAATAAGATTATCGAAGTAAATTTCGCCTTTATCGGGTTTGACAAAACCCATGAGCATGTTGAAAAGTGTAGTTTTTCCTTTTCCTGAGCGTCCTTTGATTGCAGTTTTTTCTCCTTTTAGTACTGAAAGATTCAAATTGTCAAAAAGTATTTGAGAATTGACGGCTAAATATATATTTTTAAAATTAATCATTGTTAATTTGAATTTAATTCATTAAATTTAGAAAAATATATGACAAATTTATATTACAATTTATGTAAGGTTGGTGAAGTAGCCAAATAAATTTGTCGGGAATAAATTAAAAACCGATAGAGACGGAGGCAGTCATGAAAAAAATCGGCATAATGTATGGTATGGAAAGTAGTTTTCCATTAGACCTTGTTGAGAATATCAACATGAGAAGAGCACCAGGAATCAAAGCTGACATAATCAAGGTTGGTGGGATGAAAATGGATGAGATGATAGGATACAATGTCATATTGGACAGAGTATCTCATGAAGTTCCATTTTATAATTCAATCTTAAAGATGGCTGTTGTTGAGGGAGTGCGAGTAATCAATAATCCGTTTTGGAATAAAGCGCATGATAATTTTTTCAATAATGTTATAGCGTCGAGACTTAAGATAAATGTTCCTAAGACTGTAATTTTGCCGACAAAGGAGCATCCACCAGGAACTACAGGTGATACGATGAAGAATCTGATTTATCCTTTGAACTGGGATGAGATTTTTGAGTATGTCGGATTTCCGGCGTTTATTAAACCGAATGTTGACAACACGAGTCATATTTTCTTTAAGGTTTATAATCCTGCGGAGTTTTTCTCTGCGTATGATTTAACGGGGAATACAGTGATGTTGTTGCAGGAGAGTATTGAGTACGAAGAGTTTTACAGGTGCTATGTAATTGGACAGAAGAATGTAATTACAATGAATTATGACCCTATAAAGCCGAAGCATCTTAGATTTAGTGCCAAGCCGTTGCCAATACCTGAAAAATTAAAAGTAAGATTGGAGGAAATGAGCTTGAAGATTTGCAGTGCATTAGGTTTTGATTTCAATGTAGTTGAGTTTGCAGTTCGCGATGGAATACCTTATGCGGTTGAGTTTATAAATACAGCACCAACAGCAGATAAATCTTTTCTACATGAGGATTATTATAACAGGTTGCTGGGTATAACATCTGATTTTTTGATTGAGCAGGCGAAGTTAAGGAAAAGCAGAGCGAGTCATTATACATGGTTTAAATTGCTAAGCAAGGAGAAAAAGAGTAAGAAGAAGTGAGGATTAATAATTTAGGTTTGGGATTGAGATATGATAGTAAATAAGTTGCTTTTGCAAGAGTTTTTCAGGGCGTTTCATATTCAAAGGTGGAATGACAGGGTTCGACCGATGGAATTACTCGAGATGGATAAGCATGCACACAAGATGATAATAGCGTATTGTCTTGGGAAATATGAGGAGGACAACGGACAAAAAGTAAATTGGCATGGTATAATAAAAGGCGGTATTTATGAGCTTTTAAGAAGAATAACTATGTCAGATATGAAGTCTCCGATATTTAATAAAATCAAAAAAAATAAGCAGGTCTTTGCGAGGTTGAACAAGTATGTCCTTGGTGAACTTGAACAGATTGTTGAAAATGAGACAATCAAATCTGAGATTAAGGAATATCTCGAAAATGAGAATAATGATGATAATCTGAGTAAAAGGATACTGGAAGCGGCACATATATTTGCGAGTTATTGGGAGTTTCGGATAATAAAAATTTCTAATCCATCATCGTATCAGAATATTAAGATTGAGACTGAGTTGTTGAATACACTTGACTCGTATAAGGATTTATCAGGGGTGAATAAATTGACGCAGATGCATACAGTATCAAATTTTGTTGACTTATTTGGTCATTTGCGTTTTCAGATAAGGTGGGCTCAGCTTCCGAGAGTACCGAAGACTTCAGTGCTGGGGCATTCATTAATGGTTGCCTGTACTTCCTATTTTTTTGGGAGGGAAAATAATGCTTGTGAGAAAAGATTGTTTAATGATTTTTATGGTGGATTGTTTCATGATTTGCCTGAAGCAGTAACGCGGGATATTATTTCTCCTGTGAAAAAATCATCTAAGGAATTTGAAAGATTGATTAAGGATATTGAAAGGGAACTTGCAGAGAAGGAGATATATCCTTTGGTCGAGAAGCATTGGAAAGATGAGATTAGTTATTTTATTTCTGATGAGTTTGATAATAAGATTATGGATAAGGGCAAGATAATATCTGGTTTGAGAGTTGATGATATTAATAAAAAATATAATTTTGATAAGTATTCACCTTATGACGGGCAATTAGTAAAGGCGGCTGATTGTCTGGCGGCATTTATGGAGGTATGGAATTCTTGCCGTTCAGGAATAAAGACTGAAGAACTTAGTAATGCGGCAAAAAAAATAAGGCAGGATGAGCAAAAGGTGATAGGTAAAATTGATTTAGCTAAATTGTATTCAGAGTTTGAGGAAGTTTAGTTATTTAAATCTGATAGCACGAATCGGTTTAATTGAAGATGCTATGATTGAGGGGATAAGAGTAGCAAGAAAAGAGAGAGTAGTAGCAGTTAATATAACAACAGCAAAATGCCAAAGCTCAAAATGGATTGGTAGTTTATCGAGGAAGTAGATATCTCCTTCGAGTGAGATTAAGCCAAAGTGTTTTTGCAGTAATCCAAATGCGAGTCCAATCGAACAACCAATAAGAGTACCTGTTATGCCGATACTCAGACCTTGAATAATGAATATTTTTATTATATTAATTCGAGTCATACCTAATGCTCTTAAAATTCCAATTGAATGAGTTTTTTCGACCACAGTGATTAAAAGTATAGTGATTATATTCAGGACAGCAACAATGCTGATGAGTCCAAGGACAAGCGGGATAGGTGCTTTTTGCATTTCAATCCAAGCGAATATTGAGCTGTGAAGTTCGAAAACTGACAGAGCGAAATAAGGGTAACCAATTTGTTTGTTGATTTTTTCAGTTATTTGGTTTGACTGCAAAATATCTTTGAGCATGATGTCAATAGATGAGCAGGAATTTGCGTCTATTTGAAAGAGGTTTAAGGATTTTTGGAAAGGTATGTAAATGTAAATGTCATCGTATTGAGCCATACCTGTTTCGTAAATTCCCGAGACTTTGAATTTTTCGATATTAGGCATAAATAATTGAGATAGTTCTTTTCCGTGCAGAGCATAGATAATAACTTCATCGTTAAGCCGAACATTTAATTTGTCTGCTAATCTTTTACCAATAATTATTTCATTGGATAAGGGTCCGGAAAAGCTGAATTTTCCATGTACGATATTTTTTTTGATATTTGTAATGTCGTTTTCGTTAGAAATGCCCCGAATAACAACACCTTCAACGAAAGATTTTGTGCTAATAAGACTTTCTTTTTCAATGACGGGAGCAATTTCTGATATTTCGGGGAAGTAATATTTTAATTTTTGTTTTAAACTTGAGAAGTTGTTTATTTGTTTGTTATCGAAAGCTTGAATCTTAATATGTGAAGTGAATTTTACTGCATTGTTTTTAAGTTCATTTTCAAATCCATCTAAAACTGAAAGTGAAATTATGAGTGCCATACTGCCAAGAATAACACTGATGAAAGCTACTGTACGTGCGAAATTCAAAAATCTTTTGTTGCTTCCTGAGGTAGAAAATCTTTTTGCAATATATCTTAGTAATTTAAATTCCACTTTTTTAGTTATTAATTTGGCCATCAACTTCGGCGTAAACATCGTCAGTTTCAAAAAGGCGAACGGTCAGGTGCGAGATGTTATTAAATTTATTTCTTAGTTGTTTTTTAATTTCTATGAAAATATATTCAGCAAGATTTTCAGCGGTTGTTGTCTTATTTAGTATAAAGTATTTCATATCATTTTCTTTAAGAAAATTTATCATCAGTGAATCGTTTTCATCAACTACGAAAGAGTGGTCAAGCTGTTCGATTAAAGGTAGCATTACGAGTTTTAAATCGTAATAATCAATGACTATTCCGTTGATATCAGGTTCGCCTGAAATTTCAACGCGGATTTTATAGGAATGGCCATGTATGTTTTTGCAAGGTCCTTTGTGAAAAGGCAATCTGTGGGACATTTCCCAGTAAAAGTCTTTTGCAATTTTTGTTATCATAATTTACCTTAAAGTTTAATAATTTATTTTAAATATGATGTATTAATATTGAATTTATTTTCAGAGTCTTGCATCAATTTGCAGAGTAATATTTCTTGTCGGTGCTAAATTGCCGGGATAGATAGTATAATAGTAATCTAAAAGGTTATTTGCATTTAGCACAAGATTGATTTTATATTTTAATAAATCTTCAAGACTGAATATTATTCGGGCATCTATGATATGTGCATTGACTCTTTGGTTTGCATCGGGAATAAAATGTTCGAGTATATCGTCAACAGCATCTGCTCTGCTAAGGAATCGGTAATCGAATTCAAATTCAACAGCGCCTGTCGGGATTTTAATACCTGAGTACCAAAGAATTTTAGAGCGATATTTTAAGGTTTTATTTGTTGCATTTGGAGTAAGGTCCTGAGGGTCAATCAAGGTTACCGATGATTGAATACCGAGAATGCCAAAGAGGAGTGATTTTAAGTCTAACTCAATCCCACGGACTCTTGCTTTTGAAACGTTGCTGAATTGAATGAAAAGACCTTCGTCTTCGACAAATTTTGCTTCAATCATATTGTTCATATCGTTTTGGAAAAGTGAAAGGTCGATTGCAAATAAGTGGTCGAGGAATTTGAATTCACTGTTTGCGCCGATTTCGGAAGACAGTGATGTTTCAGGTGATATATCAGGATTTTCTTTTACTTTGAAAGGTCCGTAATTGATTTTTGCATATTTTTCGGCAATAGTAGCTGTTCGGAATCCTTTACCAACAGATGCCCTGAAAGTTACTTCAAATGGTGAATGGAAGAGGAATCCTATTTTTGGTGAAAATTCAATGTTGTCTTTGCTGTTGGTTGTTTTTTCGTAATCAGTACGGAAACCTAAAGTCAAATTTGCCGACTTGATTATCTTGTATTCCATTTGTGAATAGAGTGCGGCTGTTATTTGATGGTTATTGCTATAGATGTTTGCTTCAACTGTATTATAAACAAAATTTAAGCCTGAAGTAAGGAAAAATTCATTGGATAAATTGTTGTTAATCTGGATTTCGTTGTTGTTGGAAACAGCTGTTGAAGTTCTGAAATCAGGATTTGAATGATTTAGAGTATTTTCAAAAAAGGTTTTATATAAACCAGTCCTGAATAGCAGAAAATCGTTGTTATCAAAAATATATTCGTACAAACCGGTTAATATAAATTTGTCTGAATATATTTTTATAGTCATATCTGTTCCGGCGGGGGGAATGGTTGCACTGTCAAGGTTTCTCCAGTAAACCCAATCATCTTTTTCATTTGAAGCATAGGAAGTTGAAAGAGTAAATCTGCTTTTATTATTAATGTAATATTTTAATTTTGAGAAAAGGTTAATATTAGTTCTTGTGTCGAATTGTCTGTAACTGTCATCAGTGAGATAACGTCCAGAAAGGAGGAATCCAAAGTCGTTGAATTTTTGGGAATACGAAAAGTCTATCCCACTGTTAGAGGAATATTCGTCACTGTATTTCCATTCTTTGTATTTTGGTTTTGTATAAATACCAGTAAATATTTTTGCTTTGATAGATGAATTGTCTTTAGGTTCTTCTGTAATGATATTTATAACTCCACCTAAAGCACTCGTTCCGTAAAGAGCAGAACCAGCTCCTTTTACAACTTCAATTCTTTCGATGTTGAAAGTCGGAATGATATCGAATTTCAAATCTCCTTGGTCTCCAGAAAGCAGAGGAAATCCGTCGAGCAGATATGCTACTTTTGAACCAACACCGAAAGCAAATCCCGAAGAACCTCTGATGCTGACGTGGTCTCCGTTCATTTTAATACCAGGGATATATTCCAAAGCTTTGTCAATATCGGTTATATTTTTATTGATGAGACTATTTAAGTCAATGACAGAAACAGAGACAGGTACTTCCTGAACCTGCTGGACTCTTTTGTTGGCAGAAACAATTACTTCGTTTGTTTTTAGTGTTCTGCTCGGCATTTTGATTTCAAGAAATATAGTGCTATCCAGAGTCAATGAGACTTTAATTTTTTGAGTTTCGAAGCCGACCATTTTGCAGATGATTGTGTAATTACCTGCGGGTATATTTTTGATTAGAAAATTACCTGTTGCATCTGAAAAAGTACCGAATTTGGTTTTTTCAAGTTTGATTGTGGCACTTCTTAAAGGTTCATTTGTGTCTTCTGCAATGATTTTGCCTTTTATATCAAAGGAATATAAATCGTTCAAGTTGATAGCAACGATGAAATATGTTATACAAATTAAATATATTATTTTCACATTAATCCTTTAATTTATTTTCTATAATTGTCATTATTAATTTCCCTTAGATTATTTTATAATTTGGGATTATTTGTTTGCAATTTTAGTTTTAATTTTATTTTACTCATATTGTTTCAATTTTTTTTTCAATCAATAATTAAAATGGTTGGGGAGGAAGATTGTCCCAATCAACCATAATTTTAATATGATATTGCTTGCCTTTTTCAATAAGGATGGGAGATGGTTTTGTGTTGTCTCCCGTAAGAGTATAAACACCAATAACTCTTTGTGCATCAACTCTGGCTGAGTCTGTTTGCATAGAAATGGCAATATACTCTAAATTTACAGGTGCATCTTTTATTTCAAGCGTAAAATCAGCAGTATCAGTCGGAAATGGCAGGGATTCGAATTTAACATAAACATTTCCCTTTAAAATTTCTTGAAAAATTCCTGAGCTATCTTTTGGGAATTGCTTGAAGGCGGCAACGTAAATGCCCCAGCAACGAGTAGAATCAGGAAATTTATCTTTACCACCCAAAAACTCAACTGTACCGGTAAGGGTTGAAGTTTTCGGAACTTCCTGATATGCTTCAGGTTTCAATCCCTCCTGGCATGAGATTAATATTGTGAATAAGAACAATAATATTACAGGGTACATTTTTTTAATCAAATTTTCCTCCTTTGGAATTTTTAACTTTTAGCAAAAATAATAATATTAATTGATATTAGTATTCGGAATTGTTCAAAAGAACTTTTTTGGTTATTTTCATCTTAGGAAAAGCTCAGGATAATTTTTGTTTTTCGAGTGATTTCATGGCTTCATCAACATTGTTAACAACAGTCCAAAGATTTGCAAACTCTTCTTTTAGGAAATTTTCATCAATAGAGCGATTTAACATATCAATCAAGGGTTTGAAGTAATCGTTTATGTTAACAATTATAATTGGGGATTTAATCTGCCAGAGCCGTTTCCATGTAATTGCTTGCAAGAGTTCAGAAAAAGTTCCGATGCCACCTGGCAGGGCAATAATGCAGTCGGGTTCAGTCATCATGATTTCTTCACGTTTGTGCAAGTTTTCGACTTGTCTTAGTTCGGTAATTCCTTTGTGACCAAGTTCGAGGTCCTGAAGGAAATTTGGGATGATTCCTGTTACTTTGCCACCATTTGATAAAGCTCCGTCAGCAAGATGTCCCATAAGACCTATATTACCACCGCCATAGATTATTTCAATTCCTTTTTGAGCAAGGAGTTCGCCAAGTTTTGATGCCTGTTCAAGATATTCATTTTTGCAAGTCCTGCTTGCACCGCAAAAAACTGTTGCTTTTTTGATATTCATCAGATTTTAAAAAAATTTGTAAATAATAAAATTATAATTTACTTCATTATAACATTATAATAATTATTTTTGCTAAATTTAATTTTTTATAAAACGTTTCTTAATTTTTTTCGTATGTTAATTGAAAATTAATTTTATTTATTGTAATAAATGAGGGAAAATGGAAAATACAAGAAGGGATTTTTTGAAAAAAGCTGGTGTAGGAATAGGATTGGCTTTAAGTTCCCCTCTTTGGAACAATGGATTTCTTGTATCGGGAACTAATAAGGGAGATGTGACAATGAAACCTGATTATTTTGGTTTTAGTGAGGAGGAATTGAAGAAGATATTGGAAATCGGATTGTCCAAGGGAGGAGATTTTTCGGAGCTTTACTTCGAGCATACAGTAGCCAACTCAGTTGATATGTCAGAAGATATTATTAAAAGTTCTTCGGAAAGTGTATCACTTGGTGTAGGTGTACGAGTAATAAAGGATAAGCAGACTGGCTATGGTTTTACAAATGAATTGACATTTGAGAGTGTAAGAAATGCTATGTTGACTGCGGCGGCGATAGCTTCGGGCAACAGCAAGATTAAAGTTGCAAACCTGAAGGTTTTGAAACCAGTAGCTTCAGTTTACGATTTGAATCTTCCTTATGCAGAAGCAAAGCTTGATTCCAAGATTGCATTAATCAAGCGTGCTTATTCATCGGCACAGAAATACGATAGCAAAATTGTAAAAATTTCTGTTGGCTTAGCTGACAGTTTGCAAAAGGTTACTATCGTAAATAGCGAGGGTTTAGCTGTAACTGATATTAGACCGCAGATGAGATTGAATGTAAGCTCAACAGCTGAATTTAACGGGAAAAAAGCAACTGGTTCGAAGAGTGAAGGCGGAAGATTCGGAATGAATTATTCGAAAGCTTTGACTCCTGAAGAAATTGGTAAACATGCTTCAGAGGAGGCGATTATATTGCTGGATGCGGTTAATCCTCCTACTGGTGAACAACCTGTGGTTTTGAAGTACGGGCAATCGGGAGTGATGATACATGAAGCAGTAGGTCATCCACTTGAGGCAGATGCAAATTGGAAAAAGCAGTCAATTATGTGGGACAAGATGGGGCAGATGGTTTCCAAACCATTTGTTACAATTTATGATGATGCTACAATTCCGAATTTTAGGGGTAGTTTGGCTGTTGATGATGAAGGAGTGCCAACCGAAAATGTTGTTTTGATAGAAAAGGGTAAGTTGGTAGGATTTATGAATGACAGATTGAGTGCAAAGATTATGAATACAAAGCCGAACGGTCATGGAAGAAGGGAGTCCTATCAAAGTATGCCGATACCAAGAATGAATAATACTATTCTTGCAGGAGGAGAGAGCGACCCTGAAGAAATTATTGCTTCTGTTAAGAAAGGATTTTATGCAGTGTCGTATCAAGGAGGGCAGGTTTCGAATACCGGCAAGTTTACTTTTTCTTGCAATCTTGCGTATATGATTGAAGATGGAAAATTGACAAGGCCAGTGAAGAATGCAACTTTGATTGGAACAAATGTTCAGATTTTGAATGAGATTTCATTGATAGGCAATGATTCGGGATTCTTTTTGGGTTCATGTGGAAAGGAAGGACAGACAGTACCGGTAACCTGTGGAACTCCGACGATGAAAATTGATAAAATGACAGTAGGAGGTGCAAGATGAGAAGCGAAAATTTAAGGAATTTAGCAGAGAAGTTCGTTGAAAAAGCGAAGAAGTTGGGAGCAAGTGAGTGTCAGGTTTCGATTGGCTCTGATACGAATTTTGAGGTGCAGATATTGAATCAGGAAATTGAGAAGCTGAATCAAGCGGGTTCTAAATCGGTCTCATTCAAAGTCATAGTTGACAGCAAGGTTGCTTATGCTTCGTCATCGGATTTCAATGAGGGGACTTTGGAAAGATTAATGCAAAATGCAATTGCAAGAGCTAAACTAACAAGTGCTGACCAGTTTTCGGGTTTGCCTGAATTAGAGAAAGTAACTGTTGATGTAGATTCGCTTGGGTTATTTGACAGAAGGATAATTGAACTGGAAGCAGAAAGGAAAATTGACTTTGCTAAGAAACTTGAGCAAATTGGTTTATCTAATAAGCAAATCAAGGTATCTGTCGGGAGTAGTTACAGTACAAATTATGGTGAAACAGTAATTGCTAATACAAATGGTTTTTCGGGTTCGTATCAATACACTTATTGCAGTGCAGGGGCTGGTTTTCAATCGGGAGATGGTAATAATTTGGTTGAGGATTATTGGTATGAAACTTCGCTTAATCTTGATGGAATGAAATCGGCGGAGGAAATAGCGAATATGGCTGTAACAAGAGTAATCAGGATGATTGGAGGACAAAAAGTCAAATCTCAAGTAGTTCCAGTTGTTTTTGAGCCAACTATGACATCAACTTTGCTTGGTTTTCTTGCCAGTTGTGTCAATGGAAATTCGATTTATATGAAACGTTCTTTTCTTGCCGGGAAATTAGGAGAGCAGATTGCAGGAGCTAATATTAATATTATTGATGATGGTCTTATGCCAGGCAAGTTAGGGACAAAACCTTTTGATAGTGAAGGGGTCCCAACAAGGAGAACTCCTATTGTTGAAAATGGTGTTTTGAAGAATTATTTGCTGAATACTTACAGTGCAAAGAAGTTGAAGCTGAAATCAACCGGTAATGCAGGTGGTGCTAATAACTTTTACCTCGAACAAGGGAAATATTCACAGGAAGAGATTATAAAATCTGTGAAAAATGGATTACTTTTGACAAGGACTATTGGACAGGGGACTATGCCAACGACGGGGGATATATCCAAAGGTGCTTATGGTATGTGGATTGAGAATGGAGAATTGACGATTCCTGTTTCTGAGATTACTTTTTCAGGTAATCTTGGAGATATGCTGAAGAATATAAGTATGATAGGTAATGATAATGATTTTCGCAGGTCTGTTTCAGGACCGACTATTAAAATTGAGAATGTATCGTTGTCAGGTTCGTAGAGTATTTTGTAACTCGGATTAAAAAAATAGGTTGCTGATTTTTGTTTCAGCAACCTTTGTTTTTTCTTTGTAGAACTTTTTAGTTTATTTTATTCTTGTCCCATCTATTCGTGCAGTATTGGTACAAGGTACTTCTACATAATTACCCTCACTGTCTTGTTCAAGTTTCGTTCTTACCTCGACAAAATCGGCAGAAAATTTATCAGGTCCGAGCATTTTTCCTGTAATGTCCCAAGATGCGACGTCGTCATTCCAGTGCATAGTGAAATCATCTTTATTGTAAGAAAAGTCAAAGAGTGCTTCCTCTCCATCATCAAATATCCATTTAAGCCAAGTTTTTCCACAAACTATAGTCATAATTATGTTGAATTCTTTATAATTATCGCTGCAACCCATATTTAAAGGGGTAAATTTCCAGTTCCATTTGCCGTTTAATGGGTAAACCGAATTGATGTTCACATAGAAGTCGAAGCCATCAACATAGGTGCCTCCGTCATAAACAGCGAAATCAAAATAGTATTCTGATGAATCATTGGTGCCTCTAATTTCATTTAAGGGGATGGTTTTATTGAACCAAGTCGGGTCACCAGAAGCAGGGACAGTAATGTTTTCGGAGAATTCGTAAACAAGTTTACCTTTAACTCTGACTTGGCACTCAATTTTTGCATTTTTAGAACCGCTTTGGCTGGCATTCCACAATGGTAGGTTTAAAATCAGGTCGGAAGCAGTATCAGGAATGCAATCCATTGATTTTTCTCCCCAAGCCCATTTGTAACCGGTTTTTGAGTTAATGTCTTCTTTTAATTCGATATAATATGCTGATTCTCTAAATGGAATTTTGAATTTAATATCCCCAACTACACCAAGAGGCATACCCATTGTCAGTAATGCTCTGTCAGGGTGTGGTTCATCAGTGGGATAGATAATCTGTACTGCTTGAACTGACGATTTATCCTTGAAGACATAATCGAAATCGTGAACTGTGTACATTGTTTCACTTCCTGTTCCTTGTGGGTTATGAATAATTAAATCATACGTTACCTTATTAGAACCTGAGGTTTTTTTTGTATAACCTACAACCATTATTGCATGAGCACCGACTCCTGGATAAGGTAAACTAACGATTACAGGATGATTGTGATCTAATTCCGATACGATTCTTTCTTTCAACGAACTAACGCGGAAGAAACCTGTGCTTTGGAGTCCGACCCCACCTGAATAGAGATGAATTGCATTTGGCAAGGTTTTTAGAAATTGGAATGGATAGATACCATCATCTCTACCGAGTCCCATATACTTCAGAAATTTATATACTTCGGGTTCGATTTTTCGGTCTTTGTACGGGGTATATGCTTTAGCCAGCATAGTTGCACAAGTAGCCCAACAGGAGCTACCCGGTTGTTCGTAGAAAGGCATTTGAATTATTTTAGTCGAACTTGTTCCTTCGACATTTTCGTCCCATTCAGCAACCCAACGTGGGAATAGCAGAGAACCTTGAACTTTTTCTCTTTTTGTTCCTGTTGCAGCGGCATTGACAGTCGCTATTATAAACCCATTATCACTGTCATATTCGAATAGTGGAATATCACCTGTTAAAATGTCTTTAACTTCATTGGGATTGTATCTGAATAATCCAATGTCATCTTTTTTCAGTCCTTTTGGGACTGCAATTTTAACGGTCATGTTGCTTATTCCAGATTCTGAACTGATATCAATACTAATTCTGTTCGAACCGGAAAAGTAATTGTCATTTTTAATTTTGCTGACAGTTACCTTAGTGTTTGAAGTTATCGCTCCACTTGGAATGATTACAGTTGAGCCGTCTGACAAAGAGATTTGACCACCATTAGTACCAATATCAACTGATTTTTTTTCTGAAACGGTTTCTTCATTGGTAATGGTGCTTGGTTTGGTTGGATTTTCGTCAGGGCAACCGTAAAAAGTGAGTGTAAGTGATATTAACAAGAATTTACTGAAGATTTTAAGAATTTGCATAGCATACCTCCATTATTATTTATGTTATTAACATTTACATGATATAAAATTAATAAAAAAATAATTTCTTTCAAAGAAATAATTAAAATTTAATAATAGATTAACGTCTTTTAAACTTAAATAATTTTATTTGTTAAATTTTTCAGGAATAAAAAATGAGAAATATAAGTTTAATGATAATGATAGTTGGGTTAATAATAACTTCAATGTCGTTATTTTCACAAGAGAAGAAAATATCAAATCATCCGATATACGTTTATAAAGCAGAGACAATAAGTGGAGAAGAAATTTCATTAGAGAAATATAAAGGGAAGGTGCTTTTGATTGTTAATGTTGCAAGTAAGTGTGGATTTACTCCGCAGTATAAGGGGTTGCAGGAATTATACGATAAGTATAAGGATAAAGGTTTTGAAATATTGGGTTTTCCATGTAATCAGTTTCGTGGTCAAGAGCCAGGGAGTAATAAAGAAATCTATGATTTTTGCAGAAAAGAGTTTGGTGTCACGTTTCCGATGTTTTCAAAAATTGAGGTAAATGGGGAAGATGCTCATCCATTGTTTCAATATTTAACTGGTGATGGGGTAGAACCAATTCGCTGGAATTTTGAGAAATTTCTCATATCCAAAAACGGGATAATGATGAAAAGGTACGGGACAAAGATTGAACCGAAAGATATAGAAGCCGATATCGAGAAAGCTTTATCAGATAAATAAGGATTTTTTAAATACGGATTATTTTTTCTTTGAATGGAAGTGATTCAGTATTGGTGAACTGTTGATTTTTTTGAGGAGAATAATTCCGATAATTAACGGGAGGGGACCTAAAAAAATCCAACCAATAATCAGGTCGCTCCATCCGGGAACTCTGAAAATGATAAATAACATTGCCATGGTGAATAAAAAGCCTATTGCAATCAGAATATAAGCTAAAATTTTCATTAATTATATAAAGTTATTTATTTCAAAAATTTAGAGACATAAATCATTATAATTTATTATTTTGGTGAGGAGATTTGGCTTTTGCAGGAGAAATTTTAAAAATATTAGTAATATTTTTTGTTTATTTCTTAAAATAGTGCTAATTTTGTTGTTCTTAACTTAACAAGGAAAAGAAAAATGAATAAGATGAAAATAGTTGAAGAGATGATAAGAGAACGTACCATCGAGTTTCGCAAGAAAAAAGATGGCGACAATTACGTTGAAGTTCCTGAATTCCGTCCTGGTGATACAGTCAATGTTGCTGTAAGAGTTGTTGAGGGTGACAAGGAAAGAATCCAGAATTTTAAAGGTGTTGTTATTGGAATGCGAGGAGCAGGACTAAATCAATCATTTGTAGTACGTAAGATATCCAACGGAGTTGGTGTCGAGCGTATTTTCCCGCTTTACTCTCCAATGATTCAGGGGATTAAAGTTCTGAATCAGGGAAATGTTCGCAGGGCAAAACTATATTATTTGCGTGGTATGTCAGAAAAGAAAATCAGGCAGAAACTAAATTAGTTCTGAAAATATATTTAAAAAAAGCTGTTAATTATCAAAAAATTAACAGCTTTTTTTGTGTTATATCTCAATTTTTCAGAAGTTTCTTGTTCCGTCGGGTTGATAGGCATACTTGAAAGAATAATACCTTGAAATTGCATCTTCAGTATATGTTTCCGGATGACCTTTATAGTAATTCAAAATAAGCATTTTAGCGTATTTGTCATTTGAAGTCTTAAAGACAAGAACAACTCCCGGAATAGGTGATATTTGATGGTTTGTTGGATTGTAATTGTACCAGGAGATTTTTGAGCTTGAATTATAACCAGTAGCAGGTGCTTCAAGGAGTGAGTAAAAATCTGTTTGTTCTAAAACAAGGACTTTGCATTTATCATTTGTTTTGATAGTTGTTTGTGCAAAGGCGATATCCCAGTTGTCTGAATTAGCTATTGAAGCAGGTACTGAATCACCAGTAGCAAAGCTGAAATAAGTGAAGTTAGTTACAGGTGTGCCCTGAGGTGTACCTGCATCAGCGGGAAGGTCGTAAACAGTTTTTATTTCTACTGTTCCTTGTTTTGATTTTGGTTCAACAACATCTTCACTGCATGCAGAGAGAATAGATACGACTGCTATTAAAATTAATGAAAAATAGCTTATCTTTTGAATTGATTCGATATTCATAATACATTCCTTTCTGAATTATTTTTTATTGAAATTGTAAATTAAACTAACAAAAAAAGTTCTGCCCGGAGTAATGAGCAGGTCTTTTGCTTTTGTATTCATTATATTATTAATTGCAAATTGAGAAATGAAATCAAATGGTAACTTTTGTGTCAATGTAAAATTCCAGAGTTGATAAGCATTAATATATTCCTTTTCATCATCGAGGATATTATTTCCGTTAATATCTGAAATTCCAAATTTACTTCTAATACTGCCTCGAAGGAATGCAGAAAATCCCCAGTCAGGATTGTCGTATTTGATTTTTACTGTTAAGCTGTGCTTTGAGCGATTGAATAATCCGCCGTACTCGACTTCCTGAACGGGTCTTGGAATTCCATTGCTTCCAACTTTCCAGATTTTTGAATTTTTTATTTGTTCGAGGACATCTCTGTCAGCTGTTTCGAGATATTGGTAACCGATATTAAAATCAATACTTGAATTGCTTGCATTATTAATGTTTTCTAAAGTCTGGTCAGAGAAAAATAACTTGTATGATAAATTAGCTTCGATGCCTTGAGTATAAACACTGCGCAGATTGAAGTAAGTGAAGTATTTTTGTCTTGTATCCTGATTCATTGCAACAACCTGCCATTCTATCATATCGGAAACTTCATTTCTAAATAGATTGAAATTAGAATTCAGATTTTTCATAATTTCATAAGATGCTCCGAAGTTAAATGAAATAGAGTGTTCTGGTTTCAGGTCTTTAATTTTGTTGAGGTCAATAAGAAAGTCTGTGATAAGTCCTTGGTTTTTTAATTCGTTAAGCTTGTCAACAATACCAGTAACACCAAACACACTGTAACCTTCAGTGGGGTTTGTCCAGTTGAGGAATAAATTTTCTGGTGAAGGAGCTTTGAAACCGGAACCGACATTTGCTTTTAAGGAGAATTTTGGGAACAGTTCATAAGAGATTGCAATTTTAGGATTTAAGCTCGATGTATAGTTGCTGTGGTCGTCATACCTTAAACTACTAATCAGGTTAATTTTGTCTGTGATTATCCAGTCGTGCTGTGCGAATGCAAAGAATGCTTTTGAATTGGCTGTGCTGTCTATAATAATATCTGAGTCAACGGATTCGAAATTGCCACCAGTACCGATTGTTAACAGATGGCTTGCACCGAATGTCAGGTCCCATTGAAATTCAATTTTTGCCAAGTCCTGATTATAGAAGCTGTAATGGAAGATATCGTTTGTACCTTGATTTAAGAATATAGTTTCAGCATCGTAACTTGTGTAGTAAAAAATTGACTTAACTGAAGCATTTTTTGAGTAGCTGTG
>RCNQ01000115.1 GCA_003731675.1 Bacteroidetes/Chlorobi group bacterium ChocPot_Mid | reverse complement strand
TATGGCATTGTCATTCGGTGGTGCGATTTTCTCAAGGAGGAATTTCACAATCAATGGTGCTGGTGGAACAGATTTATCTTCAGAAGCCATGATAGGTTATGGAGGTATTTATCCGGTATTGTTTGAAAACAACTCAGCAGGATACGTTGGTGGTGCTATTGACGTAAGGTTGCCGATTGGTTCGACATTGATTGAAAGAAATCGTGCTGTTGAGATGATAAGAGCACAATTTGTTGATAATAAAGTAGGTTACTCTGTCTATGACAGTCTTACATTGAAGAAAGACATCAGAGGCGGTGGAGCTGTATATATAATAAATGGTAGTTTGAATGTTGTTAAGGGTGTTGAATTCCGTGGCAACATGGTTAAGAATGGTAATGGTGGTGCTGTTGCTATGATTAATCCACAGTCAAACACAAAGAGGTTTTTCGTAACTGATATTGATGTAGTAAATTACGACCCGATAACAGGTTTAGCCGCAAGTATTACTTCGACAGATTCAGTATTTACAACATTCTGGAAGAATGGTGAAGTATCATATACAAAATATCCACCAGATGCAAGAATGTTGACAAGATTCCTTGACAATAAGATTGAATGGGATGCTGATTTCTTGGCTGACCAAAGTGGTAGCGGTACAACTCAGGTTGGTGCCGGTGCAATCGGGACATCAGAGAATTTGAATTCAGTGAACTTTACTGATGCTAAGACTGGCTTCATTGTTGGTGACAATGGTATAATCATTAAGCTAATCAATGGTGGAACAGAATGGCAATTTAAGAAAGGTAATACTAACCGTAACTTGACAAAGGTTAAATTCCTGACTACTAATGTTGGATTCATTGTTGGTAAGAACTATGTGATTTTGAAGACAACTGACGGTGGTGAGACTTGGGTTAAGAAATATGAAGACCCGATGTCAAATGATAAAACATTGTTCGACATGGTATTCACAACATCCAATATTGGATGGGCAGTTGGTGAGGACGGAACAGTTCTTAAGACTGTAAACGGTGGTGATAACTGGACAAAATATGATTACGGAATTTTGAATGACTTGTTCTCAGTTGACTTCACAGATTTGAATTACGGTTATATAACCGGTGAAAGAGGTCTTATATTGAAGACAATCAATGGAAATGAAGCAAATCCAGCAAACGTAATTTGGAGCACAAAGGTTTCAAGTACATTACAGGATTTGACAAATGTTAAATTTACAAGCCAGAATGTTGGTTATGTAATAGGTACAAACGGAACAATTTTGAAGACATTAGATGCAGGAAACAGTTGGTTCCCGATGCAGGCTAATACAGATGCAAATTTGAATTCATTTGTATTCTCAGACCAAAACACATGCTATATTGCTGCTGATGATGGCAAGATAATTAAGACAACAAATGCAGGTGAAATTTGGACAGTAATCAACACAAATCTTTCTACAAACAGCTTGAATGGTTTATTCTTCCATACAAACAGTTCAGGTTATGTTGTAGGAGATTTGGGAACAATTATTAAGACAACTGACAGTGGTACAAACTGGTTGGCAGTTGAGCAGGCAAATCAAAGTGAAATTGATGCTAAGAGATTCCATGCTAATGGCGAGACAGTTATACCAGAAAATGGTATTGGTTTAGGTGGTGCAATGTATATTCTTGATGTTGCAAGCATTGACAGGTCAACAACAAGACAGGATACAGTATGGTACAATCGTGTAAGGTTCCA
This sequence comes from Bacteroidetes/Chlorobi group bacterium ChocPot_Mid, assembly GCA_003731675.1. Classification (GTDB taxonomy): domain Bacteria; phylum Bacteroidota; class Ignavibacteria; order Kapaibacteriales; family UBA2268; genus ChocPot-Mid. Next base: position 15,000 of record RCNQ01000115.1, on the reverse strand, counting down.
AAATAATGAGTCTTATACAGGAGCTGCAATTTATTCAGACAATTTTGACTTGAAGTTAATCTTCAACAGGTCTTTGGTAACAAATAACAGAGCGTTGTCTGATATTGGAGCAACACAGAATATGATTACAGGTCCTTATCTTGTAGAAGAATCAATACAGCATACATTTAATAAGGCATCAAGCGATTTGGCAGGAGCCATTATTTATGGTGAAATTCAAGGTCCTTTACCATCGGCATTAGGTCCTTGGGCTGCAAACTCAATGTATGATAATAATGCAAGATTTTTGATTAGATTACCTGATGCTCCGAACTCAAAGGGTGCTTTGGCAGGTTCAACAGGCGTTGGTATGGGTGGTACCGATACATTGCGCTCGAACTATTGGGGCAGAACAGAAGCTAACGTAACAATGGAAATTGAGAACCTTCATATATTGCCACAGGCAACAATGGAGACATTCTTTGTAGCCAGCGATGGACAAAGAAGGTTAGATTTCAGTTACTGGCAAACACTTGCAGACAGAAATAATTTGGAAAGTTCATGGGGCAACCTGTTATTCCAGGGACCATTTGAATCAATTTCACAGTTCCAATATAAAGCAATTCCTTTGAGGAACTCAGGTGATGAGAATACACCGGATTATGCAAAGAGTATTCCAGAAAACTTATTGCATTCAGGAAGAATTTATGACCTATATGATAAAGGTACAGATATTAAGGTAGCAGATTATACAAAACGGAGAATGAGTCCAATTGAAGATTTTGCAGTTGGAATTCCTACATTGCTTGACAGGTTTACACCGGCTGACCATACATTGCCATCTTATGGTAAATATGTTAAGAGATATGTAAGAGACCCATTCTTTGCTGATAGTGTAGATGAAGCTTATAATTGGGTTTATCCTGAATTGCACAGATTGCAGGGTGAATTCAAAGCAGGAACAAGCGGTAACTTCTATCATCCGATAGGATACCCATTATTCTTAGAAGCTTTGGCTAAGTATGAATCAGGTCTTTCAGACAGGTACAACTTAGACCCAAGAACTATGAATGAGACAGTATTCTTTGTAATTAATGAAACAACAGGTGACTTTATCAGAGCTAATTTGAAACAATTATCTCCAACATCACCGGTATTCAGGGCAAGGGTAGAATTGGTTCCGGATTCATCAGACAGGAATTTGAATCCATTCTTGAGAAGGACTTATGAAGGTCTTTTGAATCTTGGTACAGATGCTCCTGGTGGAGATCCTAAGCTTTTGAAATCATTGAGACATGAGCCATACAACGAAGACAGGGCAACATTGATTGGTCGTAAGTATGAGCAAGATAACAAATACTTTGGTGGTACAATGTCACAAAGGATTGAAGACTTGTTCAGAAACAGGAACTGGTGGCCTGAATCGAATAAGAGCTTTGGCAAAAATTATGCAACATTCTTTGCAGGTGAAAGATACCGTGCTTTACCAGTAAACACAGGTGATTGGGTACGTATAGTATCGAGAACAGTTCTTTGGAGAGAAGGCGTAAACAAAGCTTTGGAAGATGGTTTATTATTAGAAGTTACAAATTCAACTGAGCCACCGGTATTTACAGGTGATGTAGTTGATATTCAAAATAATGTGATAATGAAACAAGAAGCTTCTCAGTATCCATGGGGATATCTGGCAGGCAGATTAGATAATGTAGAAATAGATGACTTCAAAGATAAAATATTTATTACTGAAGACAGAATGTATCCTGTACCTCAGAAGATGTACAGTGACCCATTAGCCGCAAGGGCAATTCATGGTTCATCAAGATTTAATCAATATGTCGCAAGGTATGGAAATACAGTTCTTGGTTCGACTATTGAATTTGCAGCAGATGGTGCAAGCAATGCTAAGGGACGTGACAGGATTATGAACGTTGCAGGTAAAGATACAAACAACTTCTACGATCCGAGGTCAATGTACGTACCTGACAAATATTCAAACTTATCATTTGATTATATTGTTGACCCAAGTTCAGGTTTGAGACAATGGTTGCGTAAAGAGCATATTTATGCAGGCAAGACAATTGACCAGACAAAATGGGGATTCACAAATCCGACACCTGATAGTGTATTTGGATTTATGATAATGAGAGGTCGTCCTACAAACCCATACGTAGTACCTGGCGGTGAAAATATTACTGTAAGAGTACATAACTTCCCACCACACTACAGGACAATAGATTCGTTGAATGCATTGCCTGAAGACGAAAGACCAGCACAGGATACAATAGACAAATTCATGGAGATTTTCCCAAGTTATTTGAGTACTCCTGTTTATGATAAAGTAAATGCAAGATACTTGCAACAGGATACAATTGATTTGGGCAGGAACTATCACAGAGATTACACATGCAAGATTTATGTAGTTGATAGTATTCCAATATTCTTAAGTCCAGATGATGTTGATGAAAATGATGAAGCTTTGTGGCCAAAACAAGTATTTGTTGAAACAAGTCTTGACGGCGATGAAGAAGTAATTGGAACATATGAACCTTCGATATTCCCATGCCGTAGGGCAAGAGACGGAAGATTGATGGCTAATTTGACAAATAAATTGAGATTCCAAGCAGACTTTAACACCAATGATGAGTTGGAAGATAAGTGGGCAGAAGCCAAGAACTGGAACTTCAGATATGGTCGTACAGCTTATGGTTTCAAGAGCATAGCAATCAGAACAAATGATAATAATGGTTTGGGTGGAGAATCTGTGATAATTGACCCTTATGTAATTGATACTACTGTATATGATGGTACAACAGTACTTGTACAGCAGAGACCAATTTGGATGGATACACAGTTTATACACCAATATGACAGTGATACACAGGTTGATGAGTTTATGGCTGATTATACAACTTATGGTAAGTTGAATGTAAGAATTGACTCATCATTTGCAATGAGCTTACTGACACCACAGGTACAATACAATGATGCATTGAATCTGGATACATTGTTTACAGTAGTTGTAAATGATGGACATGGTGGAGTAAACAGCGTTGAAGTACCTGTAATGATTAATATTGAGCCAAAAATATTGACAACATCTTTACCACCAGCAAAGGAAGATACAGATTATAATCCAGAGTTGCGTGATAATACAAAGATGATTCAGATATTTGACCCTAACTTCTATCAAGACCATTGGTTCATGTTAGCTTATAATGATGCAGAACTTGATGCCGCTGGATTAAGCGATTTGAAATTACCAGATTCGTTTGACAGAGATCCTTGCTTCCCAGAAGCTGGCAAGCATTATCTCAGGCAGTATGATGGTGGTGGTAATTTGATATTGGATTTGAAGACAACACCTACATGGTTGAGAATTAACAAAGAAAGTGGTGTATTATACGGTACTCCAAGAGTTAAGGATGCTCCAAGGAACGAGAAGGTAACAGTTCTTGTATTCGACGAAGATTCATTGTGTGCAATCAAGGTATTAGACTTGAGAGTAGATTCATTGAATCATAATCCTGGCATAACAGCCGCTCCTGAAGTAAGATGTATAGACCAAGGTTCACGTTATGAAGATGTAATCTTTGTATATGACAGGGATTTGATGAGAGGCCGTGTAGCAAGTGACCCAACAGAAGAGTTGACATTGACAGTTCTTCAACCGACAGGTCTCGAGCTTGAATATATGAATGAGCAGGGTAGCTGGGTTAAATCAAATACAGTTACCGGAATCAGAGCAAAGGATACTGTACAAATCAGAATATCTTCACCGAGCTTTAATGCAATAGCAGAAGCAGACGGTAAAGTAACTATAAAGGTTATGGTAAAAGATAAGTATGGAGTTACAGATACTTTGATTTATAAGGTTAAATATTCATTGGCAACAGACTTTATATGTGACTTGACAATTAAGAATAACAGAGGAGCACAGAATACCATACAATTTGGTACTGGCTCAACAGCTACAACTGGTTATGGATTGAGTGAAGCTGATACATTAGGACAGCTTGACCCGAACTATTGCGAATATGAATTGCCACCATTGCCACATCAGGATATATTTGATGTAAGATGGACAATTCCGAATTCGAATGGTGTTTACAGAAATATATTCTTGACAATATCACCGGATAAAGCAGGAACTCAGTTGATATACAGAGGAAGATTGCAATCAGGTGGTGAAGCAGGAAATACTTCAAACCATTATCCAATGACAATAACATGGGATAGCAAGCAAATTCCTGCAAAGAATGACCAGACAAAGAATCCTGCAGGTGCAAGCTGGTATATCAGAGATGCATATTCAACAGGAAATGTATTCTGGTTCAATATGTCAGACGGATCGGGTGTATCAACATCAGATGTATCCTTTGTAAAAGAAGGGGATATCTGCAAGCTGACAATTTACAGTGATGTAATAGATGCATTCCAGATATTGTATGCTCATCCGGTAGATGTTAATGAACCAGTAGCTGGTTACAGCACAGGTATTGGTAGCGTAACACCAAACCCATTCAGCACATTTACAAACATTGCGTTTACAACACAGGTTCGTGAATTGGTAAGAGTTGAAGTTGTTGACCAATTAGGTAAGACAGTTAAAGTATTGGTTGACGGAACATTGGATGCCGGAAATCATTCGGTACAATGGGATGGAAAAGACAACTTTGGCAATGAATGCGCAAGTGGAAGTTATGTTTGCCGTATGGTAACAGGTGCAAATGTAGTAACTCATCCGTTAGTAATTGTTAAATAATTTAATTAAGAAAAGCAGGCTCTTGCTAAAAGAGCCTGCCAACTTAAAATAAAATGGAAAATTATTATAAAATATATAAGGAGTTAAAAATGAATAGAATTTTATTAATTGCTGTGAGTATTGCAGTTTTGCTAAACTTGACAATAACTACACAGCCATTAAAAGCTCAGGTTTATGACGAGTATGGGATTACTACCGTAATAAGGGGTGTTCCATATGCAGAGCTTACCACAAGTGATAACAAGGTGGTAGTAAATGCAAACTTGTTCAGATTACCTCCAATGACACCGGGTGAAACTGGCGTAAGGGCAAGAGATGATGGGTTTTACAAAGTCAATCTGCCGTTTCCTTATGAGTTCAATGGAGAGGTTTACAACGAGATTTGGATTTGCGTAAATGGGTATATTGTGTTTTTGCCCCCAACGGAGCAATTACCAACATCTTTGGTGCCAAAGCATCAGACGTTTGATTTTTACAAATACTTTTTCTACTATAATGCTTCTTATCCGAAGAATATAGTAGCACCTTTTATGGGTGACCATTTCTACAGAAGTGGTGATGATAATACAGGTCCTGGTGAAAGGTATCTTGAGTCAGAAATTTCTTATGGTTCAACAGATTTGAACGGAGATGGGACAAAGGATGTATTTACCGTTCAGTGGAAAAATTTGAATATCAATTATGATGACCCGCTATCAGGTGTTGACTATGTAGGTATTAAGTCAAGTGTTGGAAATTTCCAAGTTAAGCTTTACAGGTCAGATGATGTATTTTCAAAGCAGGGTAATATTGAGTTTTGCTATGGTACAGTTGGTGGGAAGCATCCATTGTTTCCAACAGCAGATGACCGTATAATTACCAAGAATGCGGCTATAGGAGTTAAAGGTAATAGCGGTAGTGATGGCGGTTTTGCAGACTTTTTGAATGGTTTGTATAATGCCCGTCAATGGAACGTAGATGATATGAATAATTATGATAAGAATATGTCGAAGAGTATTTTGACTGTTTCAGATGTATGGCCTCCTTCAGGTGGTACTGATTATAGGATAGTTCATTATGCATTGGGCAGGAATCAGGCAGAAGATTTTTGGGGTGACGGAGATGTTAATCTTTCGAAGCTTGAAGGTCAGAAGCATGCAAATATGCCACAATCACGTTACGTTACAGTTTCTGACGCAAGAGATATTCTTCGTTCGATAGTAACAAGGATGCCTTTACCAAAGGAAAGAAGAAGAGAAGCTTACCATGGTGATGTTAATCACAATGGAAGATATATTTTCTATCGTGATATGAATTGGTGGGGTTGGAATGCTGCAGGTACAACAAGACAATATAAAGATACTACATTCAAAAAGTTGTTGTATTGGAAGAATGATTATTATGGAGATAGCGTAGGTTACATTCTTCATGATATTTATACACCTGCAAGTGCAGGACCACCACCGGTACCTGAGAAATGGGAAGTAAAAGTTATCCCATCGGGAGTAAATTCGTTGTCACAGATTTATTTTGAAGCAACAGAGTATGATGCGGCATTGATTATGCATTATATTGGTTGCAGAATTCCACATCTTCCATATTTACCTGATTCGATTCCTACACATGGGAAAATAACAGAAAACGGCAGAATAGCAGATGGGATTACACTTGGTTCAGTGGTAAATGTTGGTGAAAATCTTTATCAGATACCAGTTTATCTGAACGGATATTTGAGCGGACCTTTGGCAGTAAAAGCAAGTGTTAATGGTACGGTAGAGAATATCTCAACAGCAAGCGATGTTACAGCTATGCATGAGAATGATATGCTTGTAATAGCTGGTTCAGATGAGTTCACACCGGAATCACCTATTTGCTTTGTAACAGTTAGAACTGATGATAAGGTTTTGAAATTATCTGAGATTAGATTCAATGATGTTGAAAAACCGGCAGTTTCTGCTGAATTGGTTTCCGTAGAAGGAAATAATGGAGCTGAAATTTTAGCACAGAATGTTCCGAATCCATTTACTGAAAATACTGTTATATCAGTAAATTTGGTAGATAATGGTAACTATACATTGAGGATTTATGATGCATTGGGTAATGTTGTAAGGACATGGGAGAATGTAACATCAGGTGCAATTGTATGGGACGGAAGAGATGACAGTGGTTTCAAGGTAAACCAAGGTGTTTATGTATATAGATTGACAGGTGATAACTTATCAGTTTCCAAGAAACTGGTAATATCAAGATAAAATGAAATTGAGTTTTATTATGCTTTTAATCTGGCTGCTGCTATCAGGCGGCAGTCAGATGCTAAAAGCACAAAATGAAACAATTGAGTTGGTGATGAAGCAAAACAGGGATGCCTGGGTTTGCGGTGACGAGGACAGAGATAAGAAATTTATTATCTCGTTGAGTATGGGAGAGGTCAAGGGAGTGGATTCGCTTTATGCCATGCAAGTATGGTTGAGGTATAATCCGGAGAAGGTGATGTTCGTAAATTTGCTTGACAAGAATACTTTGGCTGAGTTCTTTGAAATTAAAGGTATTAATGTGTTGGATTCGGGTTTGTTCACTGCCTATGCGATGACAATGGGAATGAACCAGGCAACAGGAAATAAGCCACTGATTGCTTTTGAGGTGAGATACCTTAAAGATTGTCCGGATTCAGTGCACATTAATTTAGATGATATTGAATTTGATATATCAAAAAGTTTTTGGAATAGATTAAATTATAAGGATAAGAATTTAATCGTAAATATCAAGACAAAAGAGACTGAGAATAGTTTTGTAGCGGTCAGCTTTTTGAATGATACTCTTAAAGAATTTGATGAAGATTCATTGGGGTTCATAACAATTGGTTTGAATACTAATAATATGGCAAGGGTTGACAGTCTTGATTTTGAAATAAAATATAAAAGTAATGATAATTTCGAATTGACAGATATTGGTTTGTTTGATGCAGGATTGACAAAGATGTCAGTTGACAGTATAATCCGAACGGAAGACGGAGATACTAACAGGATAACAATTAAAAGTCGTTTGCTATCAGAAATAGGAAATGAAAATGTAATGAAAATAAAGTGCAAACAAGTCAAAAAGGAAGATGATACTGTCAGACTTGATATAAAAGTGTCAAGGATAAATGATTGCAGTTGTGCAACAAGTTTTAAGGGTGATAGGATGTATGTCCTGAGTCAAAAGGATACGACTAAACCAATAGTGATAGATGATTTTGAAAATGAAAATAATGATATAGATAGTTATTATGATTTTTCCGTGGGTGATTTTGTATTGAAGTCTAAGCGGGAAACAATGAAGGAAGTAATTTTATTTGATATGATGGGAAGAATGGTAGAGAAAATTGATATAAGAGGTAACAGTGATTATCGGATATCAGGACAGGGTTATGCCGAAGGAATATATATAATGATAATAAAATTACATAATGGACAAGAAATAAATAAAGTTTTGATAAAAAATTAAAGATTTTAGTGTTTAATAAACATTTGGGGGTACTCATGAACAAACATACTTTACAATTACGGGGTTACCGTATTTTTCTAAGCACGGTGTTGTTGTTCTTATTAGTAACAATAGCAACGGAGAATGCTTGGAGTCAGTCTGCGTTTACTACTCCTCAGGTACCAAAGCTTAGCCTCACCGGTGCGGATGATGGCTATAATGCTGACTGGTATCCTGATGGAAGGATCTGGCTTCCGGTATCGCAAAGAGATGGCTCTCCGAGAGAGTTTTTAATGCCGGTATTTATTGATAATAAGTGGTGGCATTACAAGGTTGACATCAATTACGGAAGGTTATTGGTGCCAGACCCAATTTATAGTTTCAAATTCAAGATATTGTATGATGGGGTTGCAATAACACCAGTTGATATTGTAACGACACATCCATTTCCTGAAGATGATCCTAGGGCGCAAAATGTAAGGGGTAAATTTACTCCACCTTTAGCTAAAGATTACAATATTTCATGGATGATTCACAAGGATCCATCATATCATGAATATTTTCTTGAGCCGGGTGACGCACCAATTAACCCATTGACAAAGCAAAGAGGTCGTGTTATAGTTATCTCTGGTTTTGGTTCACATCCATTACCATGTACAGATACGGCAGCAGTTGATTATAGTGTTTTACTTTATGTAAAATTCAGGGTTAATTTGGAAAAGGGCAAGATTTCTCCACAGGATTTGCCTTCGACATATTCACCGATTTATATTTCACCAGATTCAATTTATTACAATGACTGGAACGTCAGGAAAGTAAGGGCATTCAATAATTTGTTGAATCATCCTGAAATTGGTACTAAGATTGGTGATGGTTCTTTGTATGGAGACCCAACGACAGTTTCTGGTAGATTTATTGGTTTAGGTGGTATGAATAACAGAAATGTTACTTTGTGGGCAACTGAGCCGATATTGCCTGGTGCAATTTATTTGAGTTTGACAAATGAATTACCAAATATTTGGTATACAATGTCACGTCCTGGTTTTTCAGATCCGCCTGTATGGGATAATGTAAATAATCCTGCTATAGCACCTAAGGGTACGTGGATTTTGAGGGACCCTGTAACGGTAGATTCTGGTAAAGTACATAAACCAGATTATGTTGACGGAAGGGTTAAGTTTGTTTTGCAGAATTCAACTTCAAAGACAAGATTGCTTGATATTTGGGTTGAATCAGATGCTCCTTGGTTGACATTTGATGTTACTTCTCCGAACAGGAGTAAGGTAACTCAGTTGGGACCAACTCAAGCTTATGTAAATTATATTGATAATTCAATTTTAGGTCAGGGTGCAGATGAGCCAGATCCGATTGCAAATCCAACAGACCCTGATGCTATTGTAGAGGTTACTATTAAAGCTGACCCTGACAGGGTTGTACCGCATAATGGTGAAAAAGCTGGTATTTACGAAGGTTATATTACTATTCGTTCACATACAGCAGATGTTAATCCAGTCAGATTTAAAGTTACATTTATTAACTTTAGAAATCCTTTTGAACCAGATGACGGAACAGTTGTTGCCGGTGGTGGTTTCAGAAAACAGCACAGAGGTATTACTCTTACAATCAGAAATTCAGAAGGTTTAACAGGTCAGGAAACAAGAGTTGTATTTGGTACAGGTCACAGAGCAACTGACAGTTATGATACATTATTCGGTGAATTCCCATATCCAAGTGCACAAACTGGTTTTGGTGCAAGATTTTATCATCCAGATGAACAATACAGGAATGATAAGGGAATGCCATTTGGTTTTGGAGATATGTTGCCAAACAGGACATATCCTTATTCAGAATCAAGAGATATCAGAGATATAAATGATACTAATTTTTCACATATATTCCTTTGTAGATTTAATGCAAATGGTGTTAATAACTATCCAGTAGTTGTTGAATGGGATACAACTGATTTTCCGGAAGGTGCACAGTTGTTCTTGAGTGATACATTGTCAGGTATGTTGTTCCCAAGCGTAAATATGAGACAAAGTACTCACGTAGCAGGTAATAAGCTTTCTTACTTAATTCAGGACCCAAGTATTACATCATTCAAGATTGAATACACATTGCCAAGAGTTATCAATTATATTGATGCTTATGGTATGCCGAGAATTAAGAAGGGATGGAACTTGTTAGCATTGCCCGTGAGACCATATAACTACAAATGGAATGTTGTTTATCCAAACGCACTTAACAGACCTTATAGCTTCTTTGGTAATGGTTATCAGGAGCAGGAATTGGTTATGCCAGGCACAGGATATTTTGTGAAATATAGTGATTTGGTTGATACCAAGTTCAAAGGTGTTCCAATGAAGAGAATTACTAAGGATATTGCTGATGATGGATTTAAAGATGAAGTTAAGCTGTATCCAGGATGGAACACAATCGGTGCTTTGTCATTCGAAATGAATGTTAAGGATATTTTGTTCGATGAATTCATTCCCGGACAAAGAATTGACAAGAATAAAGTATTGGCTCATGGTATTTGGGGATATAAAACTAATGTAGGTTACTACGAAGCTTCTATTTTGGAACCTGGTTTGGGTTACTGGATGAAATCAGTTGACGGAAAACATGGTTACCTGAAGCTTATTCATCCTGAAATTCGCAGAGTTGATGACCAGCTTGATTTTGCAAAGCAGAATGTTTTGACAAGCAGTACAAAACTGGTTATTCGTGACAATGCTCAACATGAAGCAAGCTTATATATGAGTGGTAATGTAAATACAGATGTAACTAATTATGAGTTGCCACCTGTTCCACCAGAAGGATTGTTTGATGCAAGATTTTACACAAACACAATTCTTGAGAACAAGGATAATAGTATAATAAAGTTGCAGGGTATTGAGTATCCGGTTTCTATAGCAGTTGAGAAGGCTGATGCTAACTATCAGTTCCTTGATTCGTACACAAATGAAATATTGGGTACAATCGGCAAGGGTGAAACAAAGAATATAGAGATTGAAGGTACTGTTGCCAATTCAATTAAGGTTTTGAAGTCAGATGTTGTAACAAATGGTTTGAGTGTAACAAATTATCCGAATCCGGTTGTAGTTAGCTCGACAATTAAGTATTCAGTTCCAACTGATGGTTTCATTAGCTTGAAGCTTTATGATGCAATTGGTAATGCTTACACAATTTTTGAAGGTAATGCAGTAGCAGGAGAATATACAGAGGTATTTGATGCTACAAAACTTGCTTCAGGAAGCTACTTGTGCAAATTAACTTCAGGTTCAAATACTTCAACTGTGATGATTACAGTTGTTAAGTAGTCTTGTTCCTGTAAGGGAATAGATATTTAAATGGGCAACATGATTTTATTGTGTTGCCCATTTGTATTTAGAGTAAAGCGGCAAAAAAAGAAAATTTTTAATTTTTTTTTGTGGGAAGTGAAACTTTTTTTGGTTTTATGTGTTATATACAAAGTTAATTGGGAAGATTATGAAAAAGAAGTTACTTTTTTGTTTTGTTATGATGTTGTGGGGTTTGTCGGCGAGAGCGATGGACTCAGTTTCGGTTAATTTGAGTTTTCAAGATGATAATGGGTTGAGTTCGCATGATTTGTTGATAGGTGTGCATAAAGATGCGACAAATATTATTGATACGGCTCTTGGTGAAAGAATGTTGCCTGAGTTTCCACCACCAAATGATTTATATGCGATTTTATTTATAATTGATTCTACAGATAATATGAGCCGTTATCAATCTTATGTGGATTTCAGGGAGATAGCTAACGAAGAGGTTTTTGTGAGGAATTATCGTTTTAAGCTTTTTAATCTGATAACTTCTTATACTATGTCCTGGTCGAAGATAGGGGATTATATTGATTCGGCGTTTATCAGGGATATAGCTAACGGGGCATTGGTTAATGTTGATATGAAATCGAAGCAAAGTTATTGGGTGGAAAATTTTGGAATGGACCAGTTTAATGTAGTTGTGTATTATAATAAAAATGCTGTGTCTGTAAATGAAAAGTTGAGCAGTAACGTTAAGGAAGTTATTGAGATTTATCCGAATCCGGTTGCAGAAGAGATGCGTTTTGAGGTTGATGCCGGATTTTCTGATTATACTATAACAAATTCGTTGGGTTGCGGATTATTGAAGGGGAAAGTAACGGCAGAGGTATGCCGTATAGATTTGTCGGGTTACCCTGCGGGAATGTATTTTTTAAGTGTAGTAAATGAGCAGGGTGAGGTTTATAATAAAAAATTTATTAAATATTAAGAAAACAGGATTATAGAATGGAAGAAAAGGACTTGAAAAAGTCAAATAATGATAATGCGAATTATAAAAAGAGGATTAATCAACCGAGACAGCAAAGAAATATACCGCAGAAGAATCAGGGCAAGAATATTTTTCTTTCGGTGGTAGTGCCACTGTATAATGAGGAAGAGTCATTGCCGGAGTTGATTTTGCAGATAGAAAGTGAAGTTAAGAATATACCACAGGCAAGAAATAGTTATGAGGTGATTTTTGTAGATGATGGTTCAAAGGATAGGTCTTTTGAGGTGATAAAGACGATAAGGAACAGGAATCAGAATGTAAGAGGGATAAGATTCAGGAGGAATTATGGTAAGTCGGCGGCTCTTGCAGTAGGGTTTGAGAAAGCAAGGGGGCAGTTTGTAGCAACAATGGATGCTGATTTGCAGGATGACCCGGCAGAGTTACCCAAAATGCTTGAAAAGATAAATGAGGGTTATGATTTGGTCAGTGGCTGGAAGAAGAAGAGGCACGACCCAATAACGAAGACGATTCCTTCGAAGTTTTTTAATTTTGTTACATCTTGTGTCAGCGGTTTGAAGCTACACGATTTTAATTGTGGTTTGAAGCTTTACAGGAGAGACGTGGTAAAGTATTTGCAGGTATATGGTGAGATGCACAGGTATCTGCCTGTTTTGGCAAAATGGGGTGGTTTTAAGGTTACTGAAGTTCCGGTGACTCATCATCCGAGGAGGTATGGCAAATCGAAGTTTGGTTTTTCGCGATTTATGAAAGGTTTTTTGGATTTGCTTACTGTCTGGTTTACGAACAGGTATTTGATAAGACCTTTGCATTTTTTCGGGACTCTTGGGACATTGGTAGCATTGTCCGGATTCGGAATCAATATTTATTTGACTATTGAGTGGTTTTTAGGTAAAACTTATTTGACAAACAGACCATTGGCATTGTTTGGGATTGCTTTGATAATTGTTGGTGTTCAGCTTGTGTCTATGGGTTTGTTGGGTGAGATGATTGCTAAAAATACTTTGGAACAGCAAAATTACAATATTAAAGAAAAAATTTAATAAGGTTGGCTATGCAGGTAAAACAAATAATTCGAAGTTCAGCGGTTGTCATAGCTATATTGATGGCTATGGGGAATTTAGCTTATGGGCAACTGAGCGGATTCAGGGTTGCGGCAGGATTGTCCACAATGGAGATAATCGGGAATAATATTGCCGAGTATCCTTTTATTTGGGTGACACCGAAGGGGAAGCTGTATGGCGGGAGTTTTGACCAGTCGCAAAATGGTTTTCGTTTAGAGGCAGTATTTCCGCTTGATACTGGTAGTGTGTTTGAAATGCCTGTTGGTTTTGATTACCACTTTTTCCAGGGAAGGGAGAAGGAGTGGATTGAATATAATTCGGATGTAAAGTTGATGCACGATGTGGATGTGGCGGCATTGACATTCGGACTTCATTATAATTTTTATGAGATACATCCATTTGAGTATAAGGCAAAGTTTTATCTGGGTATGGATATGAGACCGAGTTTAATTTTTAATGCAAGGTTTAAGACAATATCTAATTACAATTTTATAGGAGATACGATAACAAATGTTTATGATACAAAAAGCTCGGCATTTAGATTGGGTGGGACTTTGCAGTTTGGTTTGGTTGGTGAGCTTAATAAGGATATATCAATAGATTTTCGTGCAGGTTTGGGGATGATGAATCTGCTGGGGAAAAGTGATGAACGAGGAGAGCTTTTGACACCGAGTAAAACGAGGGAGGATTACAGGGAAGCAGGTGAAAGCAGTGTTTTTGATTTTAATTTTATGATGTTATTGCAATTTAAATTATAGTCAGGATGGAGCAGCCGAAATATTTCAGGGATTGCAGATTTTTCAGGGGAGATATTCCCTGCAGACAACATAAGGAAGAAGGTGTGCATTGTGAGACCTGCAATTATTACGAGCCGAAAAAGGATATAATTTTGATAATCAAGCTTGGGGCAGTCGGGGACGTAATCCGTACTACCCCATTGCTTTATAAGATATGGGAGGAGCATCCAGATTCATTGATATGGTGGCTAACATATACTCCTGATGTTTTGCCAAAGAGCATAGACAAGGTTTTTCCTTTTACTCTTGAGTCAATTTTGACATTGAGAGCAACAGATTTCAAATTGTTGATTAATCTGGATAAGGATTTGCAGGCGTGTGCTTTGGCAAAGCAGATTACAGCGGAGGAGAAATACGGATTTATTTTGAAAGACGGGAAGCCAGCACCTGTGAACGTGAAAGCAGAATGGAAGTTTTTATCGGGTTTGTTTGATGATGTTAATCAGGCGAATACGAAGTCGTATCTGGAGGAGATGTTTGAGATTTGCGGATGGGAGTTCGCCGGGCAGGAATATATTTTGGATTGTGATAGTACGATTGAGTGGAAAATACCGAATAAGGGGAAGAAAATTGTAGGGTTGAACACAGGTTGTGGCGGAAGATGGGTTTCACGGCTTTGGTCAGAAGAGAATTGGGAAAAGTTGATTAGACTTTTGCAGGA
>RCNQ01000114.1 GCA_003731675.1 Bacteroidetes/Chlorobi group bacterium ChocPot_Mid | reverse complement strand
TATCCATTACCATCATCATCAATTCCATTAACAGGGTCAGCCCAGTTTTTCGCTATTGAATTTTTTAAGTCCTCGTGGTGCTGATAACACCCGTTATCGCTAATACCAATAATTAAGTTTGAATCACCGGTTGCGTATTCCCATGCTTCCCTGACTTTACAAGTACTAAGGAGGGTTTGCTGGGCAGAGATTGGGTCATTGGGCAAAAATTGAAGGACTTTTGCATGGTAAACAGGTTCTGCAATTTCAACAGATGGTATTGATTGCAGAATTTTTTGACATAATTTTTCCGGTTCTATTTCCGAAGAAAATTTTAAGATAAAAGTACGAAGCAGTGGTGATTCAGTTTCTAATATTTTTTGGATATTGATGTTTTTATTTTGACTTTTCGTTTGTCTGAGTTTATAGTTGTAGGTTATAGATTCTTCCAGTTTGATTAATTGGTTATTAATTGTAATTGAATTATCTACAGATTTTAATAATATAAGTAAATCTTGGGGTGGAATGTCATTTTTTCTTAATCTTATAATTATGCTATTGTTCATAATCAGAGATTTATTTTGTGAGATGCTTTTATTTTTTTTTGAATATGTGTCAGAAGCAAAGGAAATATTTGCTGGAACAACTAACAAAGCAACAAAGAAAATTATAGTTAAGATTGTAAATGGTTTTGTCATTTTTCTACCTTCTAAATTTCAAAATGTAAATCTTTCAATATTGATATTCATATTCTTTGGTTTCGAGAGTAGTAATAATTTTACTCTCATTTCCGATTTGTTCGTCTTTCATTTCAACACAGCGGAAAGTTTTTTCTTCAAAGATGAGCATTGTTTCAGGGTCAATTATTCTGTAGCCATCACCGCTTAATTTGATTTGAGTTGAAATGTCGGAGTTAGCATTAACATCAAAGACTTCTTTTAAGTCATCTTGAGAATATCCGAGAATCGAAGCTAATTCTTCCGGGCTTGAGCTATTGTGAAATGTGATTTTAATGCATTTGTTACCCATAAATTCGAGTGTATCAGCTATTTTAATGACTGAAAAGAATGTCAGGACTTCTCCGTTTGGTAACGGGAATTTACCTTGTGCAGAAAGCATGTCACCTAAATGAAAAGTATTACCCGAAAATTCAGAAATCCTTGCATTCCATTCTGCTTTTGCTTTGTTTATCATGGCTTCTTCATTTGCAACCAACATCATTGATTCGACAACTTCCTTTGGTAATTCTGTCTGTGCTCTGGGGATAATGTGTTCGTAGCCAATTACGTGTGTCAGGTTACCATTCTTGTCAATTTCTCCTTTGGTAGGGATATTAGTTAAAAACATAAAAATTGGATTATGGAACATCTTCCCATCTCTTTTTGAGCTAATGGCTAAAGGTGATTGTTTGAGCTCGTATCCGGAAGCAACTTTTTTTATATCATATTTTGTTGTTACTTTGATTTCATCTTCTTTTTGTTTTTTCCCGTTGACAATTGTAACTTTTTTTGTCCTGAGGATTTCCTTGTAAGTTGTATCAGGCGGATTAAATTTAAAATTGATTTCCTGCGAAACGGCAATGTTAGTTGTAACAACTAACATATTAGAGAAAATAAAACTAATTAACCAAAAAAATTTCATACTCGTTCAAAATAAAAAAATATTTAATGTATTGTTTAACGATAAAGGATTAATTTGATTTTAGAGAGGTTTATTATTATTTTTAATTTAAACTGACACAATTGGATTACTCTGAGTGAATAGAATTAATAATATTTGTTGAAGAAGCTCTTTTTGCAGGGTAGATGGAAGCACAAATTGAGAGCAATAATGCGAATAATGCAATTATTAAAATATCAGTTGTTTTGACAATAACGGGTATGGCAGATATCAGGAAGTTAGCACCGTCGAGTTTGAACCAGCTGAAATAAATCTGACCATAACAAAAAGCCAATCCGAGAAGAACGCCAAGTGAAGTACTGATGAAACCGATAATTGAACCTTGAAAAATGAAAATATTGCGGATATCTTTGTCTTCAGCTCCGAGTGCCTTAAGGATTCCGATATCTTGTTTTTTCTCGACAACAGTCATTGACAGTGAAGCCAATACATTAAAGACAGCAATAATGATAATTAAACTCATTACTAAAAAAGCCAAAAGTCTCTCGAGGTCAATTATTCTGTATAGTTGTTTATGCAGGTCGTACCAAGTGTTGACTGAGTAATCAGAGGGTAGTTTTTTCTCGATTTGATTTTTAACTTCTATTGTTTTATTAATATTAAAAAGTTTGATATCAATAGTTGATACAGAGTTTTTAGGAGGATTAAAAAGTCTTTTGCCAGTCTGAAGATTAGTGTAAGCGTTAAGATTGTCATAATTTTTATCATTAGTCTGGAAAATTGCACTTACAATAGCTTTAACCGGATTATTAAGACGGAATGTTCTTATTGATGATTCAATCAGAGTTGGAGATATAAGAGATATTGTATCTCCGGGCAATGCTTTTATTCTGTCAGCAAGACCTGCACCAAGAGCAATAGCAGGGGAGAAGTTTATATTACCAATATAAAAAGTACCGAGTACTGTTGTTTTTGTTATATCGGAAACTTCGTTCAGTGATGCAGGGTCAATGGAGTTTAAGTTAAAAACCTGCATATTTCCTGATTTAATTACAACTGCTCTTCCTTGTAATAGCGGTGAGATATATTTGATTTCATTGATTTTTTTTAAAGAATGTGTTAAAGAATCAGGATTTTGTATCCAAGCACCTTGTTGTGCCTGAATTCTTATGTGAGGGTCGAAACCAATGAGCTGTTTTTCAGTAAAGTCTCTAAAACCATTGAAAATTGACAAAACGCTGATTAAAGCGGCAACACCAATTGTGATTCCGATAAGAGAAATGACAGAAATAACGGTTATAAAATGGAAAGACCGTTTTGTGAAAATATATCTTAAAGCTATTCTTAAAGGAAAATTCATTTTAATTTAAATTTTTTTCTTAATTTTAAAGACAAAACTAATTGAACTTGATAAGATAAGGAAATTTTTTTAAATTTTATTGAAAATATGAAACATAATTAATTTAGAATAGTGAAAGGAATTGTTATGAAAACTATGATTTATTTAATGGCTTTGGCTTTTATATTTACAGCTTGTACTACTGTCCCACCAAAAGAGGATATAATTCCTTTAGAGATGGCAATGAAATATATGAAGGAAATTGGCGTAACATCTGTTTCTATTTCTGATTTTGAGTACGAATACGGTGTGCCAAGGAGAGTGGGTAAAAAAATATTAGAAGTTAAGTTCAACGATAAGTACTTAATTACTGAGTCAACTATATTTAAGGAGGGGGCTGTGGCTGGAAAGATTGTATATAATTACAATCTGAATGGTGATACTTTGAAGGTAACAAAGTATAATGAACTGGATTTTGAGCTGGCAAGAACAGAATATATTTATAATTCGGTGGGTAAAGTGGTTGAGAAGAAGTATTTTGAAGAAGGGATAATGTTTAAAAATGATGTTTTTGATTACGGAGAAAACGGTTTAATCTCAGAGTTTAAGCATTATGAGAAGAATAAACTGGATTATTTCATTAAATATACTTATGATTCACAAAATCGGGAGATAGAGTGGATGAGGTATAATAAAGAAGGTGTCCCTGAACAAAAAGGGACTTCTCAATTCAATGAGAAAGGCTTGAAAACGGATTCCATCTATTATTTCAGCGGTATTGTCGATATCAAAGTCAAATATGATTATGACAATAAAGACAGATTGACAATGCAGACAATTTATACCGGCGACGGGAACTTGTATTCAAAGACAGAATACAAATACAATCCAATTGGTCAGATATCAGAGAAAAATCTTTATGATTATCAGAATGTGTTGGTCAGGAAGTACGAATATGAGTATGAGAAGCATGGACAGTATAAGCAAGTTAAGATTTATAAGGAAGGTGGATTTTTAGATGAAATCTGGAAATTTAAGTATGATGAAGCTAATTTTTTGCCAAAACATCAGGAATTTTTGAATAATATTGAAGTACCTAAGAAAGTACGAAGATATTACTTTGAATCATCAAAAAATTAGCCTGTAGTATTTCATATTTAAACAAAATGAAAATTAACTTGCACCTGTTTCGTTATAAATAAGAAATATTATTGAAACAGGGGAAATTAATGAGGATTAGCAAGAGAGAAAAGAGTTTACCTGAATATACATATCTGGGATGTCCGATGACAAAAAATCGTTCTCCATGGTGTTTCCGAATGTGCAGACCGAACTTTGACGGCAAGGGTTTATGTGGCAGAGTAGCACCTCACTCTATAAAAGGTAATATACAGCAGGGGATTATTGATTACAAAAAGAAAATAAATCAAAATAAGTCAAAATAAATTGAAAACTTATTATTATTTTTAAAAAAATTAATTCATTAGGTAGATATGAAAATTAGAATAATAGCTTTGTTGGTTACAGGAGTGATTTTGTTGAGTTGCTCTGATGATATTACTTATTACACCGATTTCGGATGGGATGCGCAGGTATTACCAGACAAGGTAATGGATATAAATAGCTTATTTTTTCTGGATACACTTAACGGTTGGGCGGCAGGTGGTTACTCCAGTTTATCGGGTAATGTCGAAGGCTATGGGAAAGTTTTTCATACCAGCGATGGTGGATTGAATTGGGAAGAACAATATAAATTAGACGGGAATTATTTTTATAAGGTTTATTTTATTAATTCTTCGATAGGGTTTGTTCTCGGTTCAAGTGGCAAACTATTAAGGACAAGTAATGGAGGGGCTAATTGGGATTCCATACCGTTGAATGAATATAACAATTTGAGAAGTATTTCATTTATGGACGACAGAATTGGCTGGTTAGCCGGGACTTATGGAACATTAATGAGAACAACAGACGCAGG
>RCNQ01000113.1 GCA_003731675.1 Bacteroidetes/Chlorobi group bacterium ChocPot_Mid | reverse complement strand
AAGGTAAGTAAGCCGGGAAGAAGGATTTATGCTCCGGCAGGAAGACTTCCGAGAGTGAAAAATGGGTTAGGGATCGCCATTATTTCAACTTCAAAGGGAGTTATGACTGACAAGCAAGCACGAATAAATAATGTAGGTGGCGAAATCCTATGTACTATTTGGTAAGGTAATTAAGATTAGAGGAGAATTAAAGTGTCAAGAGTTGGATTAAAACCCATAAATATACCTGATAAGGTACAAGTGAATCTTAAGGGCAGTGATTTGTTAATCAAAGGTCCAAAGGGTGAGATTGGGGTACATATTCCAGAGGGTATTACCGTAAATAATGAGAACAAGGTAATAACTTTTGCCCGCAGTGATGACAGTAAAGCTATTAGGTCATTACATGGACTGACAAGGGCTTTAACTGCGAATGCAGTAGCAGGGGTGACCGAAGGAATCAAAAAAGTTTTGAAGGTAGAGGGTGTAGGATATAAAGTTGAGATGAAGGGTAAAAATCTTTTGCTTTCATTGGGATTTTCGCATCCAGTATGTGTTGTACCGCCAAATGGAGTTTCTTTAGCTGCTCCAAATGCGACAACAATCGAAGTAAGCGGAATTGACAAGCAATTGGTTGGAGAAACCGCCGCTAATATTCGCAAGATAAGAAAACCTGAGCCATACAAGGGTAAAGGTATTAGATATGAGAATGAGTATGTAAGAAGGAAAGCTGGTAAAACAGGTGCATAGTAGATGAAAGCATTGATGAATTGTGATAGACAAATTTTTTGAAACAGGAACGATACAGATATGAGTAAGAAAGATATAAAATTGGAAAGAAGATTGCGAAGGAAGATGCATATCAGAAAGCATTTGCAGGGAAGAGACCCGAGACCAAGATTGACGGTTTACCGTAGCTTGAATGAGATATATGCTCAGATAATTGATGATAAAGAAGCAAAAACGCTCGTATCAGCTTCGTCTATTGATAAGGAGTTGAGAGAGAAGACGAAATCCGGTGTTAAGAAGATTGAAAAGAGTAAGATGGTCGGGCAATTGCTGGCAAAAAGAGCAATTGAAAAGGACATCAAATCAATTGCTTTTGACAGGAATGGATATTTGTATCATGGAAGAGTGAAGGCATTGGCTGATGCGGCAAGAGAAGCCGGATTGCAATTTTAATATTATTTTTTAAGATATTTTAACTGAAAGGTAAAAGGAGAAATAAGTGGGAAAATTTAAAGCTTCCGAACTTGAATTGAATGATAAACTGGTTTATGTTGGCAGGACTGCTAAGGTTGTGAAAGGTGGTCGAAGATTCAATTTTTCAGCAATTGTAGTTGTTGGTGATGGTCAGGGACATGTTGGTTACGGATTGGGTAAAGCGGCAGAGGTTGTTGATGCGGTAACTAAGGCAACTGAAAATGCAAAAAAGAATATTGTTAAGATTCGTATTCAAGGGAACACAATTCCTCACGAGGTGGTAGGCAAATATGGTGCGGCAAGAGTGATGATAAAACCAGCAACTGCAGGAACAGGGGTGATAGCCGCGGGTGGAGTGAGAGCGATATTGGAATTGGCTGGAATACAGGATGTTTTAACAAAATCACTTGGCTCATCAAATCCTCATAATTCGGTAAAGGCAGCTGTGCAGGGACTACTTTCTCTTGAAGATGCATCTTCGGTCGCGGCTCGCAGAGGAATATCGGTAGAGAAAGTTGTAAGAGGGTAATTGAATTTTTGAAAGAAAATCAGGGTTTAAAGAAATGGCGAAATTAAAAATAACTCAAGTGAAAAGTATTATTGACAGGACTGAAACTCAGAAGCAGACAATTCGAGCTATGAAGTTGGGGAGACCTAATTATTCTGTGATAATGCCAGATAATCCGCAAACTCGCGGGATGATTGAAAAAGTTAAGCATTTGATAAAAGTTGAAGAAGTTAATGATTAATTCGGGGAATAATCTCTATTTAAATTAGACATAAAGGATAGTTGGAAAATGAAACATATAGGTAATCTGACATACGCTGAAGGTGCAAGGCACAAAAAGAAAAGAATCGGGAGAGGTCCTGGTTCGGGTCATGGTGGGACTTCAACAAGAGGTCACAAGGGTGGACAATCTCGCAGAGGTCACAGTCGCAACTTTTCTTTTGAAGGTGGACAAATGCCACTTAACAGACGTTTACCGAAATTTGGGTTTAACAATCGTTTCAGAGTTGAGTATCAGGTTGTTAATGTAAGTGCTTTGCAGAAATTGGCAGAAGATAATAAAGTTGAAGATAAGAAGGTCAGTTTTGATTTGTTGTATAGTTTGGGGCTTATTTCAAAAAAGGATTTACCTGTGAAAATTTTAGGTAATGGTGAAATTAGTGCTTCTTTGAATGTGGAAGCTCATAAGTTTTCTGAATCAGCAAAGCAAAAGATTGAATCTGCCGGTGGTACGATTAAATTAATTGAATCAGCTAAAGGGGCTAACGTAAATGAGTAATATTGTAAAAACTGTACAAAATATCTTTAAGATTGACGAGCTTAGGAGTCGTCTTTTAACTACTTTGTTGATTTTGATTGTTGTCAGAGTTGGTGCTCATCTAACTTTGCCGGGAATTGATATGGATGTGTTAAAAGCTACAATGGGTTCTGACCAGAATACTTTGTTCGGGCTTTTTGATATGTTTGTAGGTGGTGCTTTTTCACAAGCGGCAATTTTTGCATTAGGTATAATGCCTTATATTACTGCTTCGATTATAATGCAGTTGGGTGGTATAGTCATACCTGAGATTCAAAAGCTTCAGCGTTCAGGTGAAGAGGGTAGAAGAAAGATTAATCAATATACAAGGATAGGTACTGTATTTATATCGGCTATGCAGGGCTGGGCATTCAGTGTGAAGTTGCTGAATACACAGACAGCTTCAGGTGCGGCTTTAGTGCCAGATGGCGGTTTACTTTTTTCTATTTCCACAGTTGCGTTGTTGACTGCTGGTACAATATTTATGATGTGGTTGGGTGAGCAGATTACGGAAAGAGGAATTGGGAACGGAATTTCGTTGATAATTTTCATTGGAATTATTGCCAGATTGCCAATTGCATTGATTCAGGAATATAAGTTGATTGAAGTGGGTTCAAGGTTAGTAATTGTTGAAATAATCATATTTATTTTGTTAGGTGTAATCATCGCATTAGTGATATTGGTTACACAGGGTGCAAGGAAAATACCTGTGCAATATGCTAAAAGGGTAGTTGGCAGGAAAGTCTTTGGAGGGACAACACAGTATATTCCTTTGCGGGTAAATACTGCTGGAGTTATGCCAATTATTTTTGCTCAGGCATTGATATTTATTCCGAATACGATATTACAGTTTTTCCCGAATACTCCTATTGTTATTGAATTGGCAAGAATGTTCAGTGAGCGTTCATTTGTTTATGCATTAATTTATGGGTTAATGATTGTTTTCTTTACTTTCTTTTATACGGCAATTGTTTTCAATCCTAAGGAAATTGCAGAGAATATGAAAAAGCAGGGTGGTTTTATTCCGGGAATACGACCAGGTAAACCGACAGCTGAATATATAGATACGGTATTAACGAGAATAACATTGCCAGGTTCAATATTTTTAGCTATCATAGCAATATTGCCGACATTTATGATGCATATTTTATCGGTAACAAGTTCTTTTGCTTCATTTTTTGGCGGAACAAGCTTGTTGATTGTTGTTGGAGTTGCTTTAGATACATTGCAACAGATGGAATCATATTTGTTGATGAGACATTATGATGGATTTATGAAGAGCGGTAAGATGAAGGGTAGAGTAGGGGCTGGTGGATTTTAATTATTAAATTGTGAATTACGCGAATTACAGGTGAAAGAAATACAATGGGAACTAAAGGAAAACACAATGTAGGTTCCGAAATTCAATCACCTTATATAAAGACAGAAAAAGAAATTGATTTGATGGAAAAAGCGGCAAGAATAGTTGCCGAAACGCTCGTTCTTTTAGGTAAATATATAAAGTCAGGAATTACAACTGCAGAGTTGGATACGATTGCAGAAGATTATATCAGAAGTAAGGGTGCTAAACCTGCATTTAAAGGATACAAAGTTGACGGCAGGGCATATCCCAATACGTTGTGTATATCGATTGATGAGGAAGTCGTTCATGGGCTTCCAGGAGCAAGAAAACTTGAAGAAGGGCAGATTGTGTCAATTGATTGCGGTTCTGAATTGAAGGGTTACTTTGGTGACAGTGCAATAAGTTACCCAGTTGGCAAGGTCAATGAACTGAAGCAAAAGCTTTTGAGGGTAACTGAGGAGTCTTTGATGAAAGGAATCGAACATGCGGTTGAAAGGAATAAAATTTATGATATATCACGTGCTGTTCAGACTTTTGTGGAATCAAACGGATTTAACGTAACACGTGAACTGGTAGGGCATGGAATTGGCAAGCATTTGCATGAAGAGCCACCTGTACCGAATTTTGTTCCACCATTGCTTCACAGGTCTCAGTATCCGAATGTGAAGTTGCAAAATGGAATGGCTTTGGCGATTGAACCGATGGTTCACGCAGGAGGTAAGAGCATTAAGACAGCAAGAGATGGATGGACTGTTTTGACGGCAGATAAATCGCCTGCGGCTCATTTTGAGCATACGATAGTGATTAATGGTGATAAACCAATAATATTGACTTTAAGGGATTAGTTGTTGATAAAATTTTTTTAGGATGTATGGCAAAACAAGATTTGATAAGAGTGGACGGAATTGTTGAGGAGACGCTTCCCAATACTCAATTTGTTGTCAAATTTGACAACGGTCACAAGGTTTTGGCACATATATCAGGTAAGATGAGGATGAATTTTATAAAGATTCTTCAAGGTGATAAAGTAACGGTAGAGTTATCGCCGTATGATTTGACAAAAGGGAGAATTGTTTACCGTTATAAATAAGATAATAATGTAAAAATAATAAATTTTTTGAGCTTAGATATGAAGGTACAGGCATCAGTTAAGAAAAGGAATCCGAATGATAAAATAGTTCGGCGTAAAGGAAGAATTTATATTATTAACAAGAAAAATCCGCGTTTCAAGCAGAGACAGGGTTAATTAATAAAGGAGAGATAAGTGGCACGTATATCAGGTATTGACTTACCAAAAAATAAGAGGGGTATAATAGGTTTGACCTATATTTTTGGTATCGGCAAAACAACATCGAATGAGATTTTAACAAAAGCCGGGATTGACATTAATAAAAGAGTCAGTGACTGGACAGATGATGAGATAGCAAATATTCGTCAGGTGATGGCAGAATATAAGGTTGAAGGTCAGTTGCGTTCGGAAGTTCAGATGAATATCAAAAGATTGATGGACATAGGTTGCTATCGAGGTATTCGTCACAGGAAGGGTTTGCCGGTCAGAGGTCAGAGAACAAGGACAAACTCAAGGACGCGAAAAGGCAGACGTAAAACGGTAGCCGGTAAGAAGAAAGTAGCCGCTAAGAAGTAATTAGAAAATAATTTGTACACAATATTTAGTGAAATGAATGGCAGCAGTCAGAAAAAAAACTAAGAAGAAAACAGTCGCCGACATACACGGCAAAGCATTTATTAAAGCAACATTTAATAATGTTATGGTAACAATTACCGATATGTATGGAAATGTAATTTGCTGGTCATCGGCAGGCAGGAATGGTTTTAAGGGTTCAAAAAAGAATACTCCTTATGCCGCACAGGTTTCTGCAGAGAAGACAGCGAAAGAAGCTTACGATTTGGGATTGAGAAAGGTTGATGTGATTGTTAAAGGACCTGGCTCAGGCAGGGAAGCTGCTATCAGGTCTCTTGCACAGGCGGGTTTGGAAGTTCATAGCATTTTAGATAAAACACCAATACCTCATAATGGTTGCAGACCACCAAAGCGTAGAAGAGTATAGCAAGTTAGTGATTAATTAAATTGGCATTTTGAATAATTCGGTAGCGAAAGAGAATATGAATACACAAATGCAAATGCCCGACAGGGTGCAAATTGAAGATAGTTCCGATGTTAATTACGGAAAGTTTATTTTAAGACCATTGGAGCAGGGATATGGTCATACAATTGGTAATTCTTTGAGAAGAGTTTTGCTTTCCTCAATTCATGGTGCTGCGATAATCGGGGTGAAGATAAGCGATGTTCTCCATGAATTTCAGACAATACCCGGTGTGGTAGAGGATGTTTCAGAGATTATTCTGAATCTGAAAGAAGTTCGTATGAAAACATTGGATAAAAAAGCTCAGAGGATAGTTTTCCAATTGAAAGGACCTCATACTTTTACAGCTAAAGATATACAGGATGCTTCAGATCAAATCGAAGTAATGGAGCCTGATAAATATATTGCACAGCTATCGAAAGATGCTGAATTTGAAGTTGAACTCAGGATAGGAAGGGGTAAAGGTTATATACCTGCAGAGGAACAACAAATTGTTGATTTTCCGCTTGGTATGTTGCCAATTGATGCGATTTATACTCCAATAAAGAACGTTGTTTATACTGTAGAACCATTCAGAGTGGGTCAGAAGACTGATTATGAGCAATTGACATTAGAGGTTAAAACAGACGGGACAATAAGTCCTCAGGAAGCAGTAAACAATGCGGCAAAAATCATAAATGACCATATAAAATACTTCATTACTTTTGCTGAGGTTGAGGAAGAACAGCAACAACAGGTAATGGTAGAAGAAGAAGTAAAAGAAGCAGAACGCAACAAATTACGCAAGATACTTTTAACTCCAGTTGAGGAGTTGGAGCTATCAGTTAGGGCACACAATTGTTTGAAAGCGGCAAATATAAAGACTTTAGCAGAGTTGGTCAGATTGCAGGAGTCGGAATTGCTGAAATTCAGGAATTTCGGAAGAAAATCTTTAACTGAGCTTGCAGATGTAGTTCAGCAGCATGGTTTGGAATTTGGAATGAATGTAGATAAATTTTTAAAAGAAGATGTACAAAAACTTGTAATCGGGGATTTGTATTAATTATTTTTGGTTTTTAATTTAATTTAGAGTATTAGATATGAGACACTTGACAAAAGGGAGAAAGTTAAAAAGGACGAGCAGTCACAAGGACGCATTGATGAGAAATCTTGCAACATCTTTGTTTCAGCATAAAAGGATAGCCACAACTGAAGCCAAAGCAAAAGAATTAAGACCTTATGCTGAGCAGATTATTACGAGAGCTAAAAGAGCTGTTCAAAGAGAAAAGCAAGGTTTGTTGGCTGAGGGTCAGACTATAGATATTCACGCAAGAAGAATTGTGTATAAGGATATTAGGAATAAAGCTGTTTTGCAGGAATTGTTTGATACAATTGCTCCCTTGGTTGCAGAAAGACCCGGAGGTTATACGAGGATAATAAAAACAGGGACTCGTCGTGGAGACGGAAGCCGTACAGCTGTTATTGAATTGGTTGATTGGTCCGCTCCACAGGATGGTGCTGTTGACTTTAAGTCGAAGAAGAAACGTAAATCCAAAAAACCTGATAAGATAAAAGTTAAGAAGTTAGCCACTAAAGAAGAAGCTCCGGTTGAAGTTGCTGAAGAAGTCAAGCAGGAAGACTCAGTGGTAGAACAAGATATACAGACAGCTGAAATTGTTGATGAAAAAGTTGAATCAGAGGTTGTTCAGGAATCAGCTGAAGAAGTTGCTGAGAGTGATACTGCAGAAGAAGACAAAAATGAAGAGAAAGCATAGTTGATAAAAAAAAGTAAAAAAGACGTTCTTTGAACGTCTTTTTTTTTGATGTGATGAGATTTTTTTGTATTATTGTAAAAATTTAGTTTAGACTAAAATAAAATTCACTAAATGGGAAGTGATAAAATATTAGCAGCAGAGGGAATTTGTAAATCCTACGAGATAGCAGGCAGTAAAAGAGCAGAAGTTTTAAAGGGTTTATCGATTGATATCGGTAAAGGAGAACTGGTTGCATTGATGGGACCATCGGGTGCAGGAAAAAGCACATTGCTTCATATTCTTGGTTCTCTTGATAGTCCTGACAAAGGTAAGGTAGTTTTGAATATTAATGGAAAAGAATTTGATTATTCATTAGTTTCAAAAGAAGAATTGACCTTATTGAGAAATAAACATATTGGTTTTGTCTTCCAGTTTCATCATCTGTTACCTGAGTTCAGTGCATTGGAAAATATAATGATGCCTGCATTGATTGGGGGAAGCTCTTACAAGGAAGCACAAACAAAGGCATCTGAATTAGCGCTGATAGTTGGCATTAATGAGCAGGTGCATCAGAAGCCATCTGAATTATCTGGTGGCGAGCAACAAAGAACAGCGATAGCCAGGGCATTGATTAATGAGC
>RCNQ01000112.1 GCA_003731675.1 Bacteroidetes/Chlorobi group bacterium ChocPot_Mid | reverse complement strand
GAAAATCACCGATACAATTTATACAGACAGATTTAAACACGTTCCCGGACTGCAAAGACTGGGAGCTGATATTTAAATGGCAGACAACACAGCTATTGTTCACGGGGGGAAAAAACTAAGTGGAGCAACTGTAATGTCATCAGATTTGAGGGCGAGTGCTTCATTGATACTCGCGGCATTGATTGCCGATGGAATTACTGAAGTACTGAGGGTTTACCACATTGACAGAGGTTACGAGGAAATTGAAAAGAAATTGATTTCGCTTGGTGCTTCTATCAAAAGGGTAAAAACTGACCTTATTTAAAGTGTAGGGTTGAGCTTTTGATTTAAAGCTTTAAACAGAGGAAATGAAATGATGTGGTTAAAAAAAATATTAATTCCGATAATCACCATTCTGATTATTACACCTCATTATTTGGGGTCAGAAGACATTGTGTCTAATGATTTGAAAAAGCAACAACGTGAATTAGACAGGATAAATAAATCCATAAATGAAACAAAAAGCAAGTTAAATAAACTGAACAAGCAGGAAAAATCTACATTAAAATCCTTGAAAGCCAATCAGCGTCACAGTCAGGAAGTTGCACGGCTTATTGCATTGCTCGAAGCACAGTTAAACGAATTGCAAATACAAATCAAAGTAAGGGATTCGATTTACTATGGATTGAGCAATAAACTCAGCACACTGCTTTTTGAATATGCAGAACTTGCCCGAGCGGTATATCTCGAAGGCATTACAGAAGAGAGCGAAGTTGTATTCTCAAGAAAATCATTTACCGAACAAACACAAAACGAAATATATTATTCATACCTTACAGATTTTCTCGATTCACAGGCAAAGAACATTGATTTGATGCGGATAAAAGTATCCACAGAAATCGGTCAGTTACGCGATAAATCAGATTACCAGCAGGAGCTGAAAGGTGTTAAAAAAAGAGAGCAAAATATAATTACAAAAAACATCAATCAGAATCAGGTAGCACTCAGTCAAATAAAAAAAGACACGAAAGTGCTTCAGGAACAGCTGAACAAAATGATGCAAAGTGCTTCAAAACTGAAAGGGATTATTGCGAGCTTAATCCGCACAGAAACCAACAAACCAATACCAAAAGTAAAAAAACCAAACCAACCTGAACAGCCACAAACAGCAACTGTGAATCCTTCGGGAAACTATCCATGGCCTGTTGACAGCAGGAGGATATTCCGTGGTTACGGACAACAAAAAAACAAGGAAACCGACACATATTTCGATAACCCGGGAATTGACATAGCCACAGCAAGCGGTTCAGCAGTCCGCAACATAGAAGACGGCGAGGTATCGCTGATTCATTGGTTGCCAGGTTACGGAACACTTGTAATAATGAATCACGGAAGTGGGCTAAGGTCAGTTTATGCAAATTTATCATCAGTCAATGTAAGAAAAGGAGACAGAGTCGGCAAAGGAGCAGTTATCGGCAGAACAGGTGAATCAGTAGAAGGTGAATTCCTTCATTTTGAGTTATGGTCGGGCAACAGCAGATTAAACCCGAGAAGCTATTTGAGATGAGTTTTTTTTAACAACTCAGAATTATTTTGGTTAAAACTGTTATATTTGTAGTTGTTTGAATTTAAAAAAAATCTTTATAAATTGTATTACAGACGTAAAGTAATATTGGCATTACTGCAACAATTTGGTGGTTCTTTAACAAAATTGGACCTCCAAAAACTATTATTCATATATACTACCGAAAAAACAAAAAATTATTTTGATTTTGTTCCCTATAAATTGGGATGTTTTTCTTTTCAGTCCTATCAGGATTTGAATACTATGGTAAAATATGGCTTGATTGCGGAAGTTCAAAATCATTGGTTATCAATTGATAAAAGGAATTATATTAATGAATTAACTTATAATGACAGATTAGCTCTTACGGAACTTTATCAAACATACAAAGACATAAGAAAAAAGAAATTGATGCAATATGTATATAAAAAATATCCTTATTTTGCAATAAATAGTATAGTTGCAAAAGACATACTTAACAGTGAAGAGTTTAATATTGTCCAACAGTCGAGACCTGAAAACAATATTATGGGACTTTATACAATTGGTTATGAAGGAAAAACACCGGAATATTTTGCTAATCAACTTATTAAGCACGACATTAAAATTCTTTGTGATGTACGCAAAAATCCTTTAAGCATGAAATATGGATTTTCAAAAAATCAACTGAAAAATATTATAGAAAATTGTGGAATCGAATACATACATATACCTGAACTTGGAATTCAATCAGAAAAAAGAAAAAATTTAAATTCATTACAAGATTATAAAATGCTTTTTGACGATTACAGAAAAACAACATTAACTAATGCTAAGGAACCATTGAATTTCATTGAAAATCTTATTACAACAAAAAAAAGAGTGGCACTTACTTGCTTTGAGGCAGATTATAATCGTTGTCACAGAAATCAAGTTGCACAAGCAATTATAAAAATTAAAACTAAAGAATATGATATTAAACATTTGTAAAACAACTTATGAAAATGAAAGTTCTTATAACTGTCAAAGCTTATCCAGCAATTTCAACAAAATATGGCGAAACTGTTTGTACAGCTGGAATAACGGAAGATGGAAAGTGGATAAGGATTTATCCCATACCATTCAGAAAACTTGATTACAATAAACAATTCAAAAAATATGATTGGGTTGAAATTGACCTAATACGAAATGCTAAAGACTTTCGCCCTGAATCTTACCGACCCAAAAGTTTTAACGATATAAAAACAATTGGGCACATCGAAAGTGATGGTAATATATGGTATAAAAGAAGAAAAGTTGTATTAAAGAAAGTATATACTAACCTAAATGATTTAATATTAGAAGCAAAGGACAAGAAAATCTGTACTTCTTTGGCAACTTTTAAGCCAGCAGAAATTATTAATTTTATTTGGGAACCGGTTTCGAATGAATGGAATCCTCGGACGTTAAAAATGATTGAATCAAAGAATGCACAAGCTAATTTATTTGAAACTATTGATGAAGATGATATAGAAAATTTTGAAGTCGTAAATAAAGTACCTTATAAATTTTCATTTATATTTATGGATATGAAAGGAAAACAAAGCAAAATGATGATTGAAGATTGGGAGACAGGAATGCTTTATTGGAACTCTTTGATCAGACAAAATGGTGATGAACAAAAGGCATGTGAAGATGTAAAAAAGAAATATTTCGATGATTTTGCGAAAACTAAAGATTACTATTTCTTTTTGGGAACAACAAAACGGTATCATTTTGAAGCACCAAATCCTTTTGTAATTATTGGTGATTTCAGACCAAAACCGATTTTTGATGAGGGAATGTTTTAATTCTGTAGCAAACTGTTGCAGAAATTGTTGAAAGAGTAATTTATTGAATTATTCCTAGAAATGATATTTAGAATTAATTTTTGTAAACTATTTTAATCCATATATTTATAAAATGCATTCCTTCATTTTGAGTTATGGTCGGGCAACAGCAGATTAAACCCGAGAAGCTATTTGAGATAAATATTTTTAATTAAGTCAGGTATTAACTATGGACACAAAACTTTTACTGATTTTCCTTACCATTATAATGACGGCGGTTGCTCAGGTGTCGCTAAAAAAAGGTGCTTTTTATACACTTCAGCAAAAGGAATTTTATATCTTTGTTTCTATTGGTGCTTTGATTTATATCGGTACTTTCTTCTTGCAGGTTTATTTGCTTAAGTACTTTGATGTCAGTAAACTTACTCCTGTTCTTACAATTGGTTCTATGTTGCTGATTGTCCTGTTGGGAGTTATTCTGTTTGCTGAATCTTTTACATTGAAACAGGGAGCAGGTGTTTTCCTCGGTGCCGTAGCAATTTATTTGATATTAAATTAGAAAGTTATTTTATATATAATTACTCGTAATTCCCTCTTTTTTCAGTATCAGTTTAGCACCTTTGGGTGTAACATTTCCTATTTCGTTTGTCATATAAGCTATATAGCTGAAAGCATCTACCTGGTCATCGTGTCTGGCATTGGGAAACATTATCAATTCCTTTTCAAAATCATCGAGCCAATGTGCCTTGTCGAGAAAATAGACTTTTCCTCCTTCCAGTCTAACTTGCATAGGCAAAGACCGCATTACTTTTTCTTTGTCAGGTTTTAATGCTTTGATGGCAAGCCCTGTATTCTGCATTATCTGAGTTAAAGCTGTCTGATATTGGACTGATTCAATTCCTATAATAGAGGGTTTCCATTTTTCGTGAACGCTTAAAATCAACTCCTTGTGGTTAGCTCCTTCGTATCTGTCCCTGATGATGTCCCTGATAAGTATATCGTTTTTTGGTGTTACCGAATAAATCAGAATTACTGTATAATCTGATGTTTCTTTTTTGGTAACAGCAAGGTCGCATACTGCAAAATTTATGCAATCGGATTTTGGAATTACTCTTTTTGTTTCCTTGTCATTATTAAAGGCTTTAAGTATAAAGAACTCATCATTTTCAATGAAGTATCTGAAATACATCCTTTTGAAGATATTGCCCTTTGCTGGTAAGGGTGATTGTTGATAAAGACCTGCAAACCTGTAAGAGCCAATGTTT
>RCNQ01000356.1 GCA_003731675.1 Bacteroidetes/Chlorobi group bacterium ChocPot_Mid | reverse complement strand
TTCTTTAATAAATAATTTGAAATTTTGCTTTTCCTTTTCAAAAACAATAATATTCTCAGTAAACAATTTCACCTTATTCAATAAAGACCTCGATGGTTCAACAATTAACGCAACATCTGCTTTTGCCCATACCGTTAAGTCTGCCCTACTGTCACCAATATAATCAAATCCCTTTTCACCGAATAACTCTACCAATGCATTACGCTTTTCCTTTGACCGCAAATTATGATTATTTTCTGTGGCTATGACTTTATCAAATAAATTCAGGTAAGATGACACAGCTAATGCTATTTTTCTATCTGTTGCTGTAGCAAGTACTATTTCTCTGCCTTTATCCTTTTCTGATTTGATATAATTTATTATTTGCTCCTTATATGGCAACAAAGCTGCGTCTATACTTGCATTCTCAGAAACCCTTTTCTTTAAATATGCTCTCCCTTTCATTAACCAGAAGGGTAAAAGCATCAGCAACAATGGTTTCCGCTTTACTGCAATCAGAATGCTCTCCATTAAAGTATCTGTTGATACCAATGTCCCATCTAAATCAACGCATAATGGTTTAATATTTCCCTGAGTTATATCCAAATTCCTCAAATTGTATAAAAACAAATTGCTAAAATATCAAATTTTAGTTAATATATATAAATAATATTAATAAACATTACTCCCATATTAACTTAATTGAAGTTTCAACTCTAAATAAATCACTTGCTCTGCCCTCCCTGACAGCTATTTCCAAATACTCCATACTTCCTATATAAGCTAACAATTCACCAACCTTCACATCTGAAAATGTTTTGCAAATCTTTTGCAGTTCAAATTCATTTATCCTGATTTCAAGTTTCTCATATTCTTTTGGTAAATCCTTTCTATGGATAGATGTTACAATATTCCCAAACCTATCCGAATACACTATTTCACCAACAACTTTATTCGCAAACTTCCTAACCATCAGACTCTCTGATTTCTTTACAAGCGATATATCAAAGCTCGAACCAATTTCTTCCAACTTAATGCCTTTCGATAAGTATCCCCCAGCAACCGCAAATACATCTCTCCCATGAAATGTATTACTTACTTCATTTGCATTATATTTCAAATTATCAATTTTAATAATTTGATTTATTCTTAATTCATCTAACAAATATGTGAGCAAACCATTATTCGGTGCTAAAAACAAATAATCCTCAGTCTCTATGCAAATTGATTCTCTACCGCTTCCAACCTCAGGGTCAACTACACAAATAAAAATTGTCCCCTGACAAAAATATTTATACGAATTTTTTAATATAAACCCTGCTTGCCTTACATTAAAGGGTTGAACATCATGTGTTAAATCTATAACCTTCACATTTGGATTTATTTTGTCAATTACTCCCTTCATCTGACCTACATAAACATCAGCCAAACCAAAATCAGTCATTAACACAATTGTTGAATAATTCAATTTTTCGTCCCCTTTGATTACTAAGAATACAACCAGTCAGGTCTTGTAAAACCTCTACTTTTCGCATAATCTATACTTGTTTGTATCTCCGCATTACTTGCCCTTCTGTTAATAATATCGTAATTCTTTGCTTTATACTCAGGTCTGTATTGGTCCATAAGATTCAAATAAGTATTTACACCAATATTTTCTGCTACAAAATCAATAATTTCTCTTGAATTAGCCATCATATTCGGCATAATCAAATGCCTAATCAATAAACCCCGTTTTGCTATTCCGTTTCTGACTACCAAATCTCCCTTTTGTCTGTACATCTCAATTATTGCTCCCGAAGCAAATTCAAAATAATCTTCAGCATTACAAAACTCTTTTGAAGCATTTATTTTTTTATTCCCGATTGTAATAAGTGCATTTGTAAACTTCAAATCAGGCATATAAATATCAATTACTTCTTCCATCATTTTCAATGTTTCTTTTTTTTCATATCCACTTGAATTATACACAACAGGAATATGCAATCCCTCCTGCTTAGCCATCAATATTGCATTGACTATTGATACAGAAAAATGAGTCGGACTAACTAAATTAATATTTGTGCATCCTATCTCCTGCAAACCAAGTATAATACCTGAAAGTTCTTCGACACTATAATAATTCCCTGACTTAAAATGACTTATCTCTGAATTCTGACAAAAATCACATAGAAGATTACATCCGCTGAAAAAAATTGTTCCTGAACCGTTTCTACCTACCAATTCCGGTTCTTCTCCAAAATGTGGACCATAGTACGATATTTTAATCTTTTCATCCATACCACAATCTCCTTCAGAACCGATTGTCCTGTCCACATTACAATTTCTTGGACACAATGAACAAGATTTATATATTTCATTTAAGTTCAACATCTGTATTTTCGCACAATCCTACCCTCTCGGATGAAAACTTTTGTGAACTTCTTTGATATAATCACGGTCTAAATGAGTGTAAATCTGAGTAGTAGATATATCTGCGTGACCAAGCATTTCCTGTACTGCCCTCAAATCCGCTCCTCCTTCAAGCAAATGTGTTGCAAACGAATGCCTGAATATATGTGGATGAACATTTAGCTCAATCCCTGCTAATGATGAATATCTCTCAACAATTTTCCAGATTCCCATTCTTGAAAAACTCCCTCCTCGCTGATTCAGAAACAAAACATCTATCCCTACGCTTTTTTTATTAAAATGAGGTCTCACCTTAACTCTGTATTCCTCAATCCATTTTATCGCTGTTCTACCAATAGGAACAAATCTTTCCTTTGAACCTTTGCCAAAAACCCGTATTATTTCAGATTCATAAATTATATCCCTTTGCTTTAATCCAATCAATTCCGATACCCGCAATCCGCAACCATAAAGAGTTTCCAATATTGCTCTGTCCCTTATTCCTGCTTTCTGGGATATATCAACTGCTTCAAGAATCTTCTCAATGTCTTCTACCGACAAAGTATCTGGTAGTTTTCTCCTTAACTTCGGTAAATCAACCAGTTCAGATACATCACTTTCCACTTCACCCTTAGCATAAAGGTATTTGAACATTCCCCTTATCGCTGACAAATACCTTGCTCTTGAAGTAGCATTTAACCCTAATTCTGAAAGTAAAATTAAAAAATCACTGATTTGCTGTATTTTAACATTAGAAAATTTATTGATATTTTGATTTGTCAAATATTCTCCAAATCTTAATAAATCATGCTCATAAGAAAACTTTGTATTATCTGACAGCCCTCGCTCAATTGTAATATAATCAATAAATTCCTTCATCGGTCTCAATAACGACTTTGGCATTAAATCTTTAGTAATATTTTTCTTAAGAACCTTCATTTTTTCAGAAAATTGATTACTTTAAGAACTATTTAAGATTATTGTTTTTAAAATACTTATTAATTTTACTTCTTAAAATAAAATCATAAAAAATTCTTGTTCCTTCTTTATGAGATGGTAATTCTAATTTATCAATACATTCCTCATAATCAAGCCATAATAAATTTTGATGTTCTGAGGATAATCTAACTTGTTGAGCATTATCTACCAAAGCACCGAAAACAGCTGACGCATGAATTACATCCTTCGGTGTATCATAGAACACGGCTACATAAGGTATAGTCCAAAATTCCACAGGTCTTAAACCCGTTTCTTCGTATATTTCCCTTAACGCAGTCATACTTGCTGTTTCACCTGTTTCTACTGTCCCGGTTACTACCTGCCATAGCCCGGGATAAATCAGAACATTATCCGACCGTTGCAAAACCAGGAACCTGTAATTTTCACCTTCCTTTTTTGCTACATGCAATTGTATCGTATTTGATATAAATTCAGGCATCTTATAAATACTTATTAACAAAATCCAAAATATTCTTTGAATCAACTGACCA
>RCNQ01000010.1 GCA_003731675.1 Bacteroidetes/Chlorobi group bacterium ChocPot_Mid | reverse complement strand
CCATTTTTGTTACAAGCCTCAATTTCGGCACAATGCCTGCACTTGTTGTTTTAGCATATGTTATACGCATTTCATTTTATTTTATTCAATTATAAACTCTTCTATTATTTTTTTGTTATATGATTTCCAACCGCCACGAAAATCACGGCTAGACATTTCTATAAATTTTTGCATTCTATCGGAGTTTAATTGTTGTAATAAATAGTTATAATCACCCGAATATTTTATGCAATATCCTGAATAAAAAGTGCTTTCTTCGTTTTCATATAATATAAAATTCGGTGTTTTATTCATTGGTGAAAAAATTATTTTCTTTCCGAAACTTGTATCCAAACTTTGTGTTCTGCCAAAATTATACCAAGGATTTATAGGATTTCCATTATCTCGTTTCGATAATTCATCTTTTATAGAAAGTAGATATTTATAAGCAAGAGGACAATTATTTTTTAATTCGTCTTCTTGCAATATTTGGTGTTTGCCGTTTACCTTTTTAAAAGGAAACAAAACATATTCCTTTATTGGTTCGTTGCTGTTTTTAAGTGTTGAACCTTTTACTATCGGTTTTAATATTTGTTTTTCGATTTTTACTTTTCCTTTAAATTTTGTTAGTGCAAATACATAATTTTCATCAAACGGTTCAATTGGAAAAATATATGATTTATCACTTAAAGTTGTGATACCAACGTGAATATTACATATTTCTTTAAGTTTTCTTCCGTTTCCTTTTATCTTTTGTTCTGTCGTAAGTTGCCAAAATTTTTGATTTTTAAGTTCCGAAATATTTATTACTTTTTCTTTAAACTCGGTCGGATTTATAGCGAGTTGTAATAAAAAACTTTCGTTTGTTTGTTTATTAAAAATAGTTATCGCACTATATGTAGTTGCATTGGCAAACAATTGTATTTCTGCATAATTTGTTATTTGTTTAATGCTTTTATTATTTACAAGATTCTCTCTTAACAATTTAGCTGTTTCAGTATAAAAATAAGTATTAGGTGTAATTAAACCACAGATTCCTACTTCAGATAATAGATTATAACAAAGTTCGAAAAATGCTATGTAAATGTCGGTTGAGCCGTTTTGACAAAACATATAATTATGTTGTATGTATTTACGTTGCGTTTCTTCTAAATGTTGTATTCTAATGTATGGTGGATTTCCTATAATAAAATCAAATTTGTGTGTTTCGTTTTGCTGGAATAAATTAAATTTTTGTAATTTTTCAATTGAGTTACAAACTTTAATGTTCCAATTTATTGTTAAGTTATAATCTTTTATAAGTTCGTTAAGATTTTGAATACATTCATTTATTGCTTGTTGGTCAATATCCCAACCATATATTTTTTCTAAGTTTTCTTTTAAATTTTCTATTGTAGAGTATTTTATAATTCTTTCTGCTACAACAATCAAAAAACGGCCATCACCACAAGCAGGATCTAATAAAGTTTTTCCTAAAATATTTTCGTTTGTAAAATTTATATCGTCCAAAATTTTTTCTACTACAAATCTTGGCGTATAAACTTTACCGGAAAGTTTCTCATCTGTATATGTTTTCGATAAAGAAGCCATTAGTTCTTATAAAATGATTTAAAATCCAATTTTTGTATTGTTTTGTATTCAGAACTTTGCACAAATAATTCAGTAAGATAATCTATCATTGCATCATTTAGTATCTTACCGTTAATCACTTTATAAAACGTTTTTAATCTGGCTCTAAACTTTTTTGCAATAAGAATACCAGTATACTTAGGTAACCATTTTAACATTCCAATTGATAAATTTGATAATTCAGGTTTTAAAACTGAATTACACCATAGGTCAGAAAATAAATGTGTATCACCTTTCATAAAATTTTAGTTTATAGTCATTTATTAAAAATATAATTTTTGTAATTTTCAATTTCTACAAAAAAATTTTCTACTGATAATTTGCTTTCAAATAATTTTGCAAATTCTTTATCAAATAATAAGTTTGGTTTTAAAGCTTCTACCTTTGATGTTTTCTCTTCTAATTCAATTAGTAATATACCCATTGCATAGGGTTTGTGGGCATGCGGAGTATCGTAGGCGAGGTTTATGTATTTTTGTAAATCGTGTTCTTTGATAATTTCTATTTTGGCAGGTTCTTTTGTACCTGTTCTTTGAGTTGTCTTTGAATAATAAGGCGTTTGATGTCTTAAAATTATCAGTTGAAAATATGGCAAGTCTTTACATGATTGAATATTAGCCGTTTCACCCATCATGTTTTCAAAATAATTGTTTGCATTTTGTTTGTAATTTGATGTAACAAACTTAATTCCCAAACAAATTATAGGTCTATTATCTTTGGCAACAGTTATATCAATGTTTTTATCATAATATTTACCTTTAACTTTCATTTCTGTGGTTTCATCGCTTAAAAAATGTAATTCGTAAATATCACCAAATATTTTTTGCAAAGTCTGTGCAACATAATTATGAATTGGTTTTAATTTTTCTGTGCTACGTGATCCATGTTCAATATATTTTTTGAACGACTGTGAAATGGCTTTTATAAAATCTTTCTCTATATACATAATTTTATTTTACAAGTTAAATATTATTTTGTAAATTACTAAATACTCATCTCACCACCAAAAAATTTTCTGTATAATTTCCGTATTTAACAAAATATATTCCACTTGGCAGATGGGAAATATCGATTTTTTGGATAGGGGAGGTGGATTGTTCTACCATTACGCAAACGCCGAGTGTGTTGTAGATTTGAAAAGAATAACTTTCCGAAAGTTTGGAACTTTCGGAAAGTTTAAATTCGATGT
Source organism: Bacteroidetes/Chlorobi group bacterium ChocPot_Mid (assembly GCA_003731675.1). Lineage (GTDB taxonomy): Bacteria > Bacteroidota > Ignavibacteria > Kapaibacteriales > UBA2268 > ChocPot-Mid. The sequence continues at coordinate 5,971 of RCNQ01000010.1, read as the reverse complement.
AATCTGATGCGGGGTTGGGAGAAATAGTTAATACCGATTTAAAATCATTATCATTTACTCCGACATCCATCGTAACACTAACTTCACATATATCCGAAAATCCGCCGTCCACTGTTGTAACATAAATGTGAGTCGTACTATCAGGGAGATGTCCGGTTACAAGACCTGAATCATTGACACTTGCTATATCTGGTCTGTCTGAACTCCATGTTACACGTTTATCAGTAGCATTTGATGGTGTGATATCGAAGTTTAATTGTTCGGAATGACCTGCTGCAATCATGATTTTGTTTTTATCAAGGTTTATTCCTGTAACTTTGATGATATTATCTTTGACAGTAATTGAACAAAAATCTTCAAATCCTCCATCAATAGTAGTAACTGTTATTGTTGCTGTGCCGGGTGTTAAAGCATTTACCAACCCATTCGAATTTACAGAAGCTATTTCCGGATTATTTGAGTTCCAGATTACATTTTTATTGGTTGCATTTTCAGGGAGAACTGTTGGAATCAAAGAAGTAGTATCACCAACGAGCAAATTCACAGTGTCTTTATTTAATGTAATAGAAGTAACAGGAACTGAATTTGATGTATTTCTTGCTTCGGCAGAATTAATATCTACCATAAGACTCGAAATATCAACTGCCTCAAAGTCACTGCCCTTAATTTGTCTTAAAGTATAAAGGTCATCCATATCCCAACGATTATCAGGCACACCACTCATAAACCATGCTGAGCCATTATCGGCAAGTATCATTCCGTACTTTTTAAGTGCATTTGCAATCACTTTTGCCTGTGGAGATAGTTTATCGGTATTAAAAGAACTTTTAAGTCTCATAACAATTCCCATTGGCGGATAATTTTCATCTGTGATGGAAGAAGCATAATGTCTTGCAGGCCATAAATATTTTCTTTGAGTCTTGGGAACAGTGAATCTAATCATATGATTAATTTCACCAGATTGAACTTCATCAAATTTAACTAAGCCAGGGAAAATGGGTAACCCAGCTGCATCTGCAGAAGTCCAACCTTCAGGGCGAAGTTTGTTTGAATTCAGGTCGTATATTGCTCCGGAACCAGCTCGCCAACTTTTGTCGTTATTTTGATATGCACTATATAATTCATATAATTTACAATTATTAGTGTCAATAATTAATATATGTCTGTCACCGGTACTTTCGTTTCCACCTTCAATAGGAGGATTATCAGGGATTGGATATCCTGACTTATCGCTTTCGTCAGAGTATTGGAAGTTGACAGTTATTTTTTGTTGATATGAACCTACCAAGACATAAGGAATGCCTATCGGAGCACCATTCCAAAGTCCAGAACCGAAATCGTTTCTAAGACTAAGTCCCGCTCCAATAGTTTTTATATAATCAGATGATTTGGGGTGCACAGGCAATTGAGCAATAGGAGTATTCCAAATATTGTTCTTAGGAAAAACAAAGCAGTTTTTTATCGTTGGTTGCGATAAAGCAAAATTCGAAAATAGAATTATAAATAAAGATATAATAATTTTCATAATTACCTCGTAATAATTTTTTTGCAAAATAATAAAAAAAATGGAATTTGAAGGAAAAGTATTTTGAGGACTAAAATTATTAAGGATTAATTTAACAATCTCAAAACAATTTGAACGTTTATTTAAAATTAGTTTGAAATAAGAATTTTATGTTGAATGAAGATATGGCAAAAAGAGATTATTACGAAATATTAGGTGTTGACAGGAACGCAGATATGAACACAATAAAGGGGGCTTACCGCAAATTAGCATTGCAATATCACCCTGACAGAAATCCTGATAATAAGGAGGCAGAGGAGAAATTCAAAGAAGCAACTGAAGCTTACGAAGTTTTAAGTGACCAAAGCAAAAGAGAACGTTATGACAGATTTGGGCACGAAGGGGTAAGGCAAGGACAGGATTTCAGGACATATACGAATATTGATGATATATTTTCAAATTTCGGTGACATATTCGGTGGCAGTATCTTTGATGAGTTTTTTGGAGGAGGTTCACGCAGGAGAAGTTCTTCACGACGTTCGATGGGAGAAAGGGGTTCGGACATAAAGCTAAGATTTCCATTGACACTTGAAGAAATAGCCAGAGGTGTGGAGAAGACAATTAAAATTAAAAAGCAGGTAGTGTGTGATACTTGTGGGGGGAGCGGAGCCAAAGAGGGTTCAGGTTATAAAACCTGCTCGAATTGTGGGGGTTCAGGAGAGATAAGGCAGGTGTCTCGTTCTATGTTCGGGCAATTTGTGAATATAAGTACATGTCCATATTGTAATGGTTCCGGGAAGGTTATTTCTGAGCTTTGTGATAATTGTAGCGGTGAAGGCAGGTTATATGGTGAGGAAAAGGTCAAGGTAAATATACCTGCAGGTGTAGAATCTGGGAATTATTTGCCATTGCGGGGTAAAGGAAATGCAGGGCGTCGAGGAGGTGAAGCGGGAGATTTAATAGTAATAATTGAAGAAAAAGAGCATCCACACTTTATTCGCAGGGAAGATAATATTATTTACCATCTAACTGTGAGTTTCATAGATGCCGCTTTGGGAACAGAAACAGAAGTGCCGACATTATATGGATATGAGAAGATGAAAATAGCGTCAGGAACTCAACCCGGGACAATGCTGACTCTACATGATAAGGGAATTCCTCATTTAAATTCTCACGGGAAAGGCGACCAGTTCGTTTATGTAAATGTATTTGTTCCGACGAGTCTGACTTCTGAAGAAAAACAGATATTAAGGAAATTATCTGAAAACAAGAACTTTTCGCCAGACAAGAAAGCAAAGCAAAAGGAAAAAGATTTTTTTGAAAAAGTGAAGGAGACCTTTTTTAATTAAATTGATAATATTATTTAAAAAAATTCGTAATATTTATTGTAAGAATAATTTACAAGACAGTTATATGAAAATTTGATGCATTCTGGATATAAAATATTAACAATTGCCTTAATGATTTGTTGCTTTGGCTCTTATGCAATAGCACAGATTAAGGGAATTGAACCACCCGAAGAAAAAAAAGATACAATATTTACTTATGTTTCACCAAGACCTCTGATAGCAAATCTTGAAGAAGAAGGTACGACAAAAACAGCCTGGGGTATGGACCTTGTATTTTCTGGGAATGGTTTTGGTTTGGGGATGTTTTATCAAAGGAAATTTTTAAAGGATTGGTGTGTATTTTCAAATTTATATATATCCGGAGCAAGAAATACAGATGAGATGGAGTTTTATGATTATAGAAATCAGATGTATTTTATTCCAGGAAAAGTGAATCGTCTTTATATTATTCCTTTGACAGTGGGAATTCAAAGGTATTTGTTTAGCGAGATATTGCATAATAATTTACAGCCATTTGTAAATCTGGGTGTCGGAGAATCACTTATAATAGCCGCACCATATCTTAATTATGAAAATAGTTTTTTCAAAGCAATGGGGAAAGCTGATTTATACGGGAGGTTTGCAGGTTTCATCGGAATTGGTGCCAATGTTGGAGCAGAGAGTAAAGCATTTATGTCAATAAATATGAGATATTACTATATTCCTTTTGGGAGATATGGGCTTGAAAGTGTGAAAGATAGTCCTATTAAGGATTTTGGTGGTCTTTTTCTATCGTTATCATTGGGAACTGCTTTTTAATCTTATTGAATGAGTGATTGAAGTGAGTGTGTATTTGCAAATTTTCAATATTTTTTACTTAATTGCGTTACATAATATTATGATTATTAAAAATGGGCTGGAGTAACAGATGAATAAATTGATTGGTTTACTAATAGCAATGATAATTGGTTCTGTTTTGTTTTCGTGTCAGGAGCCGACAGTTCCTGTGCAGGATGCAGTAAAAATGACTAAAGAGCAACTTAAAAATACAATTGGTTACGAATGGTTCAACGGTTACTGGAATTTATATAAACCGGATACTAATGTTACTAAAAATATAGCCACTACTTTTAATCCGAATGTTCATAAATTTGTTATATTTATTGAAGCATCATGCTCATGTAAGGAATTGGTGAAAGAACCAGCTGAATTAGTAAAAGTTCTTGATGATGCCAAAGTCAGCTCAGATTACTATGAGATATACACAATGGGAGGTACACAGTCTAAACATCCTTATGAAGATAAAATTAAAATTAAGATTTTGCCACAAGTTTGGCTTTTAAAATCAGGTGAATTCAGTTATAGTATTCTTGATACATTTAGTTACTACAAGAACAGGAATTTCAAGAAGATTGAAGTTATTACACTTGAAGCACTTCAAAGATAAATAGATATTAAAATATTATTAATCGGGACATATTTTGGGATTACAGGCATCAACTTTAATATTAATTTCAACAATTCTTGTCAGTTTATTTGTATTGTATGTCAGGCCATCTCTAATAGCAAAATTGGTATTGCATCCTTATAGTGTAAGAAGGGAAAACAGATGGTATACGTTAATCACAAGCGGGTTTATACATGCTGATTTATGGCATCTTGCATTTAATATGTTGTCTTTATATTTCTTTGCAGGGCGGTTGGAAATGGTGATAGGGACAGAAAACTTTTTAATCATTTATTTTGCATCAATGGTAATAAGTGATTTGCCGACATTATATAAGCAAAGAGATAATTATAATTATCGGTCATTGGGTGCCTCAGGTGCAGTTTCAGCAATAATTTACAGTTCGATTTTATTCAATCCCCTTGGTACAATTTATATTTATTTCATTCCAATGCCTGCAGTAGTTTTTGGGGTGTTATTTATTATTTACGGGTATTATATGGAAAAACGGGGTATGGATTATATTAATCATTCTGCACATAATTGGGGAGCAGTGTCGGGGGTTGTTTTGACATTGTTATTGGTGCCATATTCTTGGGATGTATTTATTCAGCGTCTTTTTTCCTGGTAATTTGGATTAGCGGTTTAAGATGAGCCAGTAAAATAATTACGCACAGAAGGATGACAGCTAATTTGATATAAATCAAATCGGGAATATCGAGGATGGAAGAAGATGTAATAAGCTTATCGGGTAAAAAATAGAAGACCAATGGTGAAGCAACCGAGGCAATTGTATTTGCAATGAATAAATCTTTTTTAAGTAATAATTTAACTATCGCCCAAAAAATTCCCCAGAGTAAAACGGCTATTGGGAATGTTAACAAGGCAACACCAACAGCAGTCGAAAGACCTCTTCCACCTTTGAATTTGAGAAATACGGAATAATTGTGACCGAGTACCGAAAACATAGTAGAAACAATGACCAGCCAAAAGTTGTTGGCGGTGATGTAATAAGCCAGTAGTACAGTAATGAATCCTTTTAGCATATCGAGTATGAAAACAACGACACCTATCCATTTTTTTCCTGTTGTCTCATAGCTGTTCATAGCACCGACATTGCCAGAGCCTATAAGTCTTATATCCTTTTTTGCATATATTTTGAGTAAGATATATGCAAAAGGGATTGCCCCAATCAGATAACTCAATATAGCGATAAAATAAATCATTATTTGTTTGACGATTTAATTGAAAATTAAATCTTTAATTGTCTGAAAAATTCTGAAAGGTATAAGGAAGGAAGAATGTTTGGGCTTTTAAAAATAAATCTTTCTTATATTTGTAATTTATATTTTAATTTAACTGGAATAAAAAATGAAACGATGTGTTGTAATAATGGCAGGTGGGTCTGGTGAAAGATTTTGGCCTCTCAGCAGAAAAAGAAGGCCCAAGCAATTACTCTCACTGCTGACGGACAAAACAATGCTGAAGGAAAGCATAGAAAGAATAAGCAGTTTAATTTCAACAGATGATATTTTTATAATAACAAGTGAAATACTTCTCGAACCGATACGGAATGAATTAGTTGAGTTACCACCTGAAAATGTAATAGCCGAACCATATAAACGCAACACAGCACCTTGTCTGGCTTTGAGTGCGGCATTTATTATGAGCAAATATGCAGATGAATATAGC
>RCNQ01000111.1 GCA_003731675.1 Bacteroidetes/Chlorobi group bacterium ChocPot_Mid | reverse complement strand
TCACCAACGATAAAAAATTGTATTTTTAGGCTTAATTTGGCTTCATTTTTAGGTGGAGGAATGATTAATGTGTATCCTTCTTCGCCTGTTATTTTAAACTGTATTTTTGAATATAATACGGCAACATATCAAGGCGGCGGAATTTATAATGCTCCAAATTCATCGCCTACTTTAATCAATTGTACCATAACAGCTAATTCATCGGAAATTGGTGGAGGAATATATAGTTGGTCGTCCTCGCCAACAATCAACAATTCAATTATTTGGGGAAATACTGCTACTGAAAACGGCAATCAGATAGGTATTAATAGTGGTACTACGACACTTAATTACTCCTGCTATTCAAATGGAACAAACGATATTTATAATTCAGGAGGAACATTTACAGCTACAAACAATAACATTACATCTGATCCAAAATTTGTCGGCTCAGGCGAATATCCATTTTTAATCTTAGGCGAATCTCCTTGCGTTGATGCTGGCAATAACACTTACATATCAGAAGACTATGACATACGTGGAGCAGGATATTCAAGAAAACTAAATAAAACTACAGGCGGGGCTGGAACTGTTGATATGGGAGCTTATGAATATAAAGTAAATGTAGATCCGTTGCCGGTAGAATTATCTATGTTCAGTGCAGAATATAAAATGAATAATGTTATATTGAACTGGCAAACCGCAACAGAAGTAAACAACTATGGTTTTGAAATCGAACGTTCCGTAGCACAGATTAGTAATCTGTTCAACAACTGGCAAAAGATTGGTTTTGTTAATGGACATGGTAATTCAAATTCACCAAAAGATTATTCATTTATTGATGCAAATCCCCCAAGTGGAAAATTACAATACAGATTAAAACAAATTGACACAGACGGAAGCTTCGAATATTCTCAAGTAGTTCAAGTAGAAACTGAATTACCAAAACAATTTTCACTTGAACAAAATTATCCCAATCCATTTAATCCAAGTACAACGATAAAATATTCAATTCCATCTGTCATGGTGAGTTTACCTGACGAAGTCAGGCTGTCGAACCATGACAATTCAGATGTCATCCCGAGCTTGTCGAGGGATGAAGTACATGTAACACTAATAATTTACAATATACTTGGTAAAGAAGTTGCAACACTTGTCGATGAATATCAAAAACCTGGAACTTATAATTATCAATTATCAATTGACAATTATAAATTATCCGGCGGAGTTTACTTTTACCAATTGCAAGCAGGAAATTTTATTGCCACAAAGAAATTAATTCTATTAAAGTAAAAAATATTTTTACAGAATAAAGGAACGGACTTCACTTAGTTCCTTTTTTTAACATAAATAATTAGAAAAATTATTTTGCAATTACTGACAATTCAACATTCCTTTTGATTTTATTCTACATTATACATTATCAATTATCAATTAACCCGAAATTCATCCGTTCTGTCCCTCGCCAGCTTCGACAAACATCACAAACTAACCTAATGCCACAACCTCATGCTTTAGCATGAGGACTTCAACTACTGATAACCTCAAACCGGGCTTTAGCCCTAACCTAAGTATTACCATTCTACTTGTATCCCTATTCACTAATAATTACACAACCCACCACCATTCATCCCTAATTCCTAATTCGTAATTCCTAATTCCTAATTGAATTTATTGCCGTCTTGAACTTTTCCTTCTTTTCTTTCAAGAGAAAAGAAGAGACATATTAAATAATAGTCACTAGTAACCGAAGATAATTATCAATTTGCAATTATCAATTATCAATTCTACATTATACATTATACATTATACATTTTACATTTTACATTATTAATTACCCTCACAAAACTCATGTTTATTAATTATTTTTAGTCATAAAAAAATTATAATCATGACAACAAAAGAAAAAGCTGAATCAGAAATTCTTAAAATTATTTCTTTGCTTAAAAGCAAAAATTATTTCGTTTCTGAAATTGAAGAAAAGAATTATAATTTTGAAATAACAACAGCCATTAATAAAAGTAAAATTAAAATACTTGTTTACTTTGGCAAAAAAGGTGTAAAAACTATTGTTCAAGGTGATACAAATTCTAATGAATATAAAATTATTAATGAATTAATCTCTCAACAGCCATCACTCAATTTCAACAACGAAAAAATCATTGAACCAAATAATTATATTGGCAGTGACGAATGTGGTAAAGGAGATTTTTTTGGACCTTTGGTAATTGCTGCTGTTTACGTTGATGAAGCTACAAAAGATAAACTGAAAAATATTGGAGTAAAAGACAGCAAAAAACTTCATGATGATCAGATTGATAAAATTGCAAAAGAGATAAAATCACTTTGCAAAAATCAATTTGAAATTGTTCAGATAAATCCATCTAAATACAATCAACTCTATGAAAAATTTAAAAACCTTAACCGACTAATGAATTGGGCTCATTCAAAAGCAATTGAAGAGCTTCTTAATAAAATCAATTGTTCAACAGTTATTACAGATCAATTCAGTAAACTCGAATTAAATATTTCTAATCATCCTCAACATTCTAAAGTTAATTTTATTCAAGAAACTGGTGCAGAAAAATTCATTGGAGTTGCGGCTGCTTCTATTCTTGCAAGAAATAATTTTAACGAATGGTTTTATCAAAAAGAAAAAGAAGGACTAAAATTACCGAAAGGTTCTTCGATAATAGTTGAGAAAAAAGCTCTTGAATTATTGAATTTAATTGGAGAAGAAAAATTAAACGAATTGATTAAGACTCATTTTAAAACATTGAAAAAAATAAAATCCGTTAATGATATTCATAAATAAATAGATATTTTTGCAATACAAGTTAGTGAGGTTAATGTGAATAAAATTCAAAAAGTAAAAAGAATTGGAATCTTGACAGGTGGTGGCGATTGTCCCGGTTTGAATGCTGTTATTCGTGGCGTTACAAAACCAGCATTAGATCATGGATTAAAAGTATTAGGAATTCTTGATGGCTTTGAGGGTTTAGTTGAAGGAAGAGCTCAAGAACTTTACAATAGAGATGTATCTGGAATATTATCACAAGGTGGAACAATACTTGGCTCTTCAAATAAAGGAGATCCATTTCATTGGCCAGAAGAAATTGATGGCAAAATAAAAATTATGGACCGCTCGAAAGAAGCATTAAAAAATTATGAAGCATGGAATCTTGATGCTTTGATTGCAATCGGTGGAGATGGAACAATGCACATATCCAAAAAATTAAGTGATATGGGTATGAACATTGTTGGTGTTCCAAAAACAATTGATAATGATCTTGAAGCTACCGATCAAACATTTGGTCACGATTCTGCTGTTTTTGTTGTTTCAGAAGCACTTGATAGATTACATACAACAGCATCATCTCATCATCGTGTCATGGTAATTGAAGTAATGGGAAGATATGCCGGTTGGATTGCTTTGAATGGTGGATTAGCCGGTGGAGCTGATGTAATTCTTATTCCAGAAATTCCTTTTGAATGGAAAGCTGTTTACGATCATGTATTAATGAGAAACATGATGGGAAAAAGATTTAGCATTGTTTGCGTTGCTGAAGGTGCCAAGCCAAAAGATGGTGGACTAATTACAAAAGGAAAAGATATAAAAAGAACTGATCCAATTCAGCTTGGTGGAATCGGAGAATACGTTGCAAAAAAAATTACTGAAAACACCGGATTAGAAACTCGTTACACAGTACTTGGACATTTACAACGTGGAGGAAGTCCAACTCCATTTGATAGAATACTTTCTACAAAATTTGGAGTAAGTGCAATAAATCTTGCAATCAAAAAACAATTTTGTAGAATGGTAGCATTAAAAGGAAATGAAATAAAGAGTGTAAGAATACAAGATGCAATAAGCAGACAAAAATTAGTAAAGCCAACAGATCAAGCAGTTTTAGCTGCAATGGCAGTTGGAGTAAATTTTGGTGTAGAAAAATTATAAAGTTCTTGCATTCGATAATAAAGAATTGTTATTTTTGCTCGCCTTAAAAAATAAAATATGTTAAGGTAAAAAAGGGGTCGTAGTTCAGTTGGTTAGAACGCCTGCCTGTCACGCAGGAGGTCGCGAGTTCGAGTCTCGTCGGCCCCGCCAAAGCTCAGAAATTAATCTGAGCTTTTTTATTTTATGGGAAAATGGTTCACATATATATCATATTCAGAAAAGTAGAAATTTAATATTATTACGTTTCACTTGAAGGAACGAATTAACAAAGCTATTGGTTCTAATTGATAATAAAAAGAAAATTAAAATGAAAAATAAAACAGTAATAATAACCGGTTCTAATAAAGGAATCGGTAAAGAAGCAGCTAAACAAATTGCAAAACTTGGAGCCAAAGTTTATATGGCTTGCAGATCTCTTGATTCTGCAAATGAAGCAAGAGAAGGAATAGTGAAAGAAACAGGTAATCCAAATGT
>RCNQ01000110.1 GCA_003731675.1 Bacteroidetes/Chlorobi group bacterium ChocPot_Mid | reverse complement strand
GTTATGGCTACTGACGGAAGCAATTACATTGAAGGATTTAACTATCCAAATCCAATAAAAATCAAGAAGGCAACTGAATTGCCTTGCACAATAAATTCTGATATGACATTGACAAAAGAGAATTCTCCCTATTTATTAAAATGTGATTTGGTGATTAATGCTAATCTGATTTTGGAAAAAGGTGTAACATTAAAGATTCATAAAGATAATAAAATCATTATCAACGGTTCGTTACATTTAAAAGGGACAAAAGCTGAACCTGTAATAATTGAACCTGCTATCGAAGGAGATGCCTGGGATAAAATTACAATACAGAATGGGAACTTTACTGCAAAAAATGCTACAATACAAGATGGGATAATATCTGGTAATAATGCTCAAATAGATTTCGATAGTGTATATATTTTTAAAAAATTCAAAGACCTGACTAACATTCAGACTTATTTTTTCATCACCAATGGAAAAGTTGAACTTAAGAACTGTAAAATGAGCTCGGATACCATGTGTGAATTTCTTGTGCTTTACAAACTAAGCTATGCTCTTACAGAAAACTGCATTGTTACAAATTGCTTCGATGGTATTGAATATATGAATATTGATAGTGGAATGATTAATAATTGTAAAATATTTAATGTTTATGATGATGCTATTGATTTTAATGATTGTAACAACATAATTATCAGGAACAACTTTATTAACAAAGCTAAAGATAAAGGCATTTCAATCGGTAATGAAGAATTTGGTCCTTCAAGAAATAATTTCATTTCGAATAACATAATTATTAATTGTGAAACAGGTATTGCCGTTAAGGATAGTTCAAGTGCATTTATCATTAACAATACTTTATTTAACAACATTACTGGTATTAATGTTTACGAGAAATGGGCAGGTTTCTCCGGTGGCTATGCTGATATAAAAAATACAATTATTTCTTCCTCTCTATACCCAGTAAAATTTGATAAATACTCAATTATTAAAGTGAATTACTCCTTAAATGATTCAATACTTTTAGATGGGGAATCAAATATTTTTGCAAATCCTATGTTTGTTGACCCCGTTAATATGGATTTCCGCTTGATGCCTAATTCCCCGTGCATTGACGCAGGTGACCCAACCAGTTCTTTAGACCCAGATGGCTCGAGAGCCGACATTGGTGCTTTGCCATTTGGAGTCGCTTATCACGATATACCAAATATAGTAATTAACGAAATTAATTACAATTCGGCAACAGATTTTGATACTGGAGACTGGGTTGAATTTTATAACGCAGATTCAAAAGATATTGATATTTCAGGTTGGTTTTTCACAGATAACGATATATCTCACAAGTTCATTTTCCCTGAAAACAGCATTTTAAAAGTCGGGGGTTATCTTGTTCTCTGCCGTGAATCAAGTAAATTCAAGTCTCTTTACCCGGAAGTTACCAATTATTTAGGTGATATGACTTTCGGACTTAGCAGTGATGGGGAAATGATAAAACTTTACAGCCAAGACTTTGTTCTAATTGATTCACTGATATATGGTGTCACTGCTCCTTGGGCTACCGAAGCAAATGGTTATGGTAGTACTTTGGAGCTGATTTCACCTGATTTGGACAATACTAAACCTGAAAATTGGGTTGCATCACAAAAGCATGGTACTCCCGGTAAACAGAACGGAAAAGAAACTGATACAAATCAAAACCAAAACATGATTTCTGTTTTTTCATATCCGAATCCTGCTGGTGAAAGCGTCGTTATTTCAATCTATTCAAAGATAAAGACTGATTTCAAGATACAATTTTTTAATATTTTGGGTGAGAAAACTGGTTTAGTATTTACAGGATACCTAAATGAAGGAGAAAATCTTTTATCGGTAAATCTCAAATCAATGGAATCAGGTATTTATTTCTATACCATACAACTAAATGGATACTCAAATATTTATAAATTAGAAATTATCAAGTAAATATAATTTTTTAATATAATTATCTTTCAATTATTTATTATTTTTTATAAAAAAGAAAGCTAAAATGTTTTTCTTAACAAACATTTTTATTAAATTTGTAGTTTATATAATTATAAGAAAAAAATAAGGATTGATTGTTTATGGCAATAGAATTTTCACAGGAAGAACTACAAAAGATAGAAGAGATAAAAAAGAGATATCCCGAACAAAAAGCGGCAATAATGCCAGTGCTTTGGATGGCACAAAAAAAATTCGGATGGTTATCCGACGAAGTTAAGCAATATGTGGCTGATTTATTGGGTCTATCTTATGCTCATGTCCATGGTGTAGTTAGCTTTTATACGATGTATTTCAAAAAGCCAATGGGTAAATACCATATTCAGGTTTGCACAAATGTGTCTTGTATGCTTTTAGGTGGTGAAGAGATTTATATTCATCTTTGTGATAAATTGGGAATTAAGCACCTTGAAACTACAAGTGACGGAAAATTTTCTTTAGAGGAAGTTGAATGCATGGGGGCTTGTGGTGGTGCTCCTATGATTGCTATAAATGAAGATTATTACGAAAACATGGATATTAACAAAGTTGATGCTTTAATTGATTCTCTGCGATAAATAATGAGAAAAAAAAACAGAATATACTATTTTTCTTACCTGGTTATTTTAATATTCGGTATATTTTATCTTGTTGATTTGGTTGTTGGAGGCAAATTAGGTTTTTTGCTTTCTCTAACACCAAATCTTGTTTATCAAAAATCAGAAGTCTGGAGACTATTGACTTATCCTCTATCATTCAATACTGTTGAAGGAATTTTAATTTCAATTTTTATATTTCTTGTCCTGGCACCGAAACTTGAAAAAATTTATCATGGTTTTTTATACCCAATTATACTTTTATCAATTATATTTTTACAGGGCATTTTATTTGCTATATTTAGCTGGAACTCATTCTACCCATTAAAAGGGTTAGAGGGTATTTCTATTTTTATTATCACACTTTTTACATTGCTAAATATAAGAGGAAAGCTGATATTTTTCAATAAATTCTATATAAATACACCAATCTTTTCACTTGGATTAGTTATTTCGTGGATACTTACAACTTTCGTCCATTCATTGTTACTTGAAAATTTTAATATTATTTTTAGCAGTATTTTCTCTTTAATTTTTGGTGTGAGTGCAGGAATGTTTGCATATCTTCACATCCGATACACAAAGATTATTAATCCAAAGTATATTTTATCTACTCTACAGACACAAAAAGCAAAAGAACTGAGAACAAAACTTCTTTCGCTTGCAGTCATCGCAAATGAAGAATTAAAAAAAGTCAATCAGGAACTTTTGCAAAATAATTTTCATCATTCCCACTACTACCCGAATGCAGAAAAACTCAACGAAATATTAGATAAAATATACCAAAAGGGCTTTAATTCATTGAGCAATGAAGAAAAAGATTTTTTAGATGAATATTCCAAAACCAATTGAAACTAATTTTAAATTTTATTAAAGGAAGAACAATGTCAAAGCAAATTAAATTCAGGAAAGAAGATTTTCTCAATAAAAAAGAAATCGTACAACATATTGATATAAAAAAACATGATGTCAGAAAACTGGTTGATTCAATGGGAGATATGGCTTTTCAAGCTAAGAACTTGCATAGAGCCGCACAAATTTATGTTAAAATGCTTAAAGACAAGGATTGCTCAATTTATTTAACTCTTGCAGGTTCACTTTTCAGTGCTGGACTTAAAGATGTTGTTGTTGATTTGATTAAGCATAACATGATAGACGGTATAATCTCAACCGGTGCAATCATTGTTGACCAGGACTTCCTCGAAGCTTTAGGATTCAAACATTACAAAGGTTCTCCTTTTGTTGATGACAATACTTTACGTGAACTAATGATTGACAGAATTTACGATACCTACATTGACGAGGAGGACTTGCGGGTTTGTGATATGACTGTAGCTGAAATTGCCAATTCACTTGAACCCAGACCATACAGTTCAAGAGAATTTATACAAGAGATGGGAAAATGGCTCGTGCTTAACAAGATGGGAAAAGATTCCGTCATTAGAAATGCTTATGAAAAGGAAGTACCGATTTTTGTCCCGGCATTTTCAGATTGTTCTGCAGGATTTGGTTTGATTCATCATCAATTCAATAATAAAGGTGAAAAAGTATCTATCGATTCTGCAAAAGACTTTTTAGAATTAACTCAAACAAAATTAAATTCAAAACAAACCGGCATATTTATGATTGGTGGCGGTGTCCCAAAGAATTTTACTCAGGATGTTGTAGTTGCATGTGATGTATTGGGAATTGAAAAAGACATGCACAAATATGCAATACAAATTACTGTGGCTGATGAAAGGGACGGTGGGCTTTCTGGTTCAACACTCAAAGAAGCAAGTTCATGGGGAAAAGTTGAAACCACTTTTGAACAGATGGTATTTAGCGAAGCAACAATCGCCATGCCTTTGATTACTGCTTATGCTTGGCACAGCAATGCATGGAAAAGCAGGAAAGAAAGACGATGGAACAGACTTTTTAAATAGACCATATATAATTTTTCAAAGACTTCTGCGTTTATTTCTCAAAGATGTTTTTTAAAATAATTCTTTGAGATAGAATGAAAAAATTTGTCATATTGCTGTTTTTGTTTGCAGGCATAAATTTTATTGTTGCAGATGAAGAATATTATTACCATAAACTTACCGAGCAGGATTTTATAGATTGGATGAAATCCACAAAAATACCTGAATATACTTTCAGACATTCGGAAGTTAAAGGTTCAGAACAAACTTATAACATAGAATACTCAGCAATGTTCTCAAATATACGTGAGGAAATGATTAATCCCAGAATAGGACACCCTGATATTTTCTACCAGTATGAGGATTTGAAAGCATATAAAGTTATTGGTCCATACGATTTAGATGGATTTCCTGCAGTATTTATTTATAACGAAAAACTCACAAAACCTTCGAACATGACTTATTTATTGGTGCAGATGCCAAATTTGAATGCCACTTTTTCAATAACTGCACTGACTAAGGAAAGATTGACCAAAGAATCAATGGAAGTATTTTTCAGATATTTTAATCTCAAATCAGTTGATAATTCAAAAAAAATATCGTGGTTGCCTGAAATACCTATTGCTATGCGACTGAATGGCGATGTTATAGAAATTTCAAAAAATGAATCTAAAGATGCTTTAATTCTCGCAGAGGTTACAGTCAAAGTTATGAAAACCGATGATTTTTTACGTTACCTCCGAAAATTTTATAATGACAACAAGGGATGGCTTGACCTTGTCAGATACAATAAAGTATCCATGGTTTGTCAGACCACAAAAGACTTTTCTAAGCTTGAGAAAATGAAAGATGGTGAAATAATTGAATTTATTTACTACATAAGTAAGTAATTTGATTTACCTATTTTTTTTTAACTCTTTGTGTCTGAAGCAGTCCTGAGTATGGTCATTGACCATGCCTGCGGCTTGCATAAAAGCATAACAAATTGTTGAACCGACAAATTTGAATCCTCTTTTTTTCAAATCTTTGCTCATTAAATCAGATTCTTTGCTTTGTGCAGGAATTTCATTCATTGTTTTGAATTTGTTTTGAATTGTTTTGTTGTTAGTGAACTGCCAGATGTATTTGTCAAAACTTCCGAATTCTTTCTGAATTTTTAAAAAAGCTTTAGCATTTGAAATTGTAGCCATAATTTTTAATTTATTCCGAATGATACCAGCTTCATTAATTAACACTTCTACTTTTTTACTATCGTATTTAGCAATTTTCTCAGGAATGAAATTGTCCAAAGCTTTTCTAAAATTTTCTCTTTTATGTAAAATAGTTTTCCAGCTTAAACCTGCCTGAAAAGCATCAAGAACCATATATTCAAATAACTTTTTGTCGTCATGAAGAGGCACACCCCATTCTTCATCATGATACTTTATCATCAATAAATCATTAAGGCACCATTCACATCTTTTAATCAACTTTTCCATATTTTATCGGGATATTAAACTTACCTTATCTTTGGAATTTAATAAAAATTCATCGTTATTTGTAAATCCTCTGTCAATAAATTCGATTTTCCCGTTTTTCCCAATGAAGCAAACAGATGGAAGTCCGGTTATTCCTGCTTCAAAAGGCAAAGCATTTGTATCATCAATCCATATTTTGAATTTCACATCTGACTCTGTAAAATAATCCTTAACTGTCTTTTTTACATCTTTTGCATTTTCCCACAAATTCACCGAAGCTATAATAACATCTGAGCTATCCGCATAAGCATCAGACAAAAAATAAAATCCCTTTAATGCATCATCGCAGGGACCGCACCAACTCGACCAGAGCATCAATACAATGACCTTGCCATTTAATTCTTTCAAACTTATCCTCTTGCCATTCAAATCAACAAAAGTAATGTTCTGAATATCTTTATTCAATCTTGAATAACTCAATTTTTTCAATCTTTCATTTCGTGCTTCATTTTTCAAAGCGATAAGCATAACATCAAATGTCTCTGACTTATTCAATTGTTTGTGTAATTGTTCAAAAAAGTCAATAATTACTTCACTGTCCTTCGAATTTTTTACAGATAATTCTGCAATATTATATGCGGTTTGATATTTGCCTAAAATCATACAAAGTTTTACTACATTTTCATACAAGGATACGGGTGCATCATTCTTGTAAACATCCAAAGCTTCGGCATATTTATTATAAGCTTCCTCATATTCCTGAGCCGCCATAAGAATCTGTCCATATTGCTCGAGTAATGCCGCAAGACGGATTTTGTTTCTTAATTCCCACTCACTGATTGTAATATAATCAGGTTTATTATTTAAATTATTTTGTTTAATGCCATAGATGGAAATGTTCATTAAATTTTTTGCCTTTTGCAATTTATACTCATCAGTCATTTCAGAAAATTCATCATTGTTAACCAAAGCAAAAGCAATTTGAGCGTATGCCCCGCTTGGAACATCGTTTTGCTTGTTGAGAAGCTCTATGACTTCATCTGCTTTGCCTACCTGCAGATAACCGGAGACAAGTGCTGAATAAATTCTCTCACGGTTTGATACATCATTGAATTTTTTGAGATATTCTAAAATTCCATCAGAGAATTTCTCAAGAGAATTTGCTTTAGCTAAGTCAGCCATAAATATTTCTTCAGCTAAATTGCTTTGAGGAAATTTTTTAATAAAATCTTTCTCAAGTTTTTCTGCTTCATCTTTTTTGTTCAAAGTTTTCAAAGCACGGCTTATTGCCCTTACTTCTGCTTCATTGTTTTTATCATAACTTGTCTTAATTATTTTTTCTACTTTAGCAGAATACTCCTTATAATCAATTTTCTGCAAATCAAGTTGCAAAGAAGCCAATCCGATTTGAGCTGGAACATTATCCGGATAATTTTCGATTTCCTTTTGAAGATAGTATATAGCTTTTTTAAAATCAATATTTCGGTTAAGATTTTCAGGTAAATTCCCGAGATAAGATAAACCGGCTTTCAGATTTGTATTTCTTAATGGTTTCTCATTGCTACTAAAAAGCAAATCCCAGAATTCACCAGAGTTATTATCAATGTGTTCAAGAGATGCAACTTTCATTAAAATAAATACGGTTTCATCAGGTACTGTAAAATTACCAAAGTAAAATGACTGAACCTTATTATAGCTTAACGAGAACTCGTAGGCTGTAGGATTTGTTGAATTCGCTGTGAAAGCATATACTCTGAGACTTAGATTTTCATCAACAAAGAACCTTCCGTCTGCAAAATATTTTACATTAATCACGCTACCAATAGTCGGCGATTGAGGATTAATTTGTAATTCACCTGCAAAGCAACTGCATGATACGTAAATTAATGCAATCAAGATAATATTTATTTTTTTTAACATAAATCCTCCAAAAATTATAATAATTCCTCATTGTTTATTTGGATTAAAGAATCTCTTAACACATTAAAAGCTTCCTCAGGAGTATCAACAAAAGTAAACAAATTCAAATCCTCAGCATTTATAGTACCTATTTCAATAAGATAATCAAAATTTATCAGCTTTTTCCAAAATTCACTTGAATAAAGCAGTATTGGCAAAGGTTTTGTCGTTTTATGAGTCTGCCGCAGAGTAAGGACTTCCATCAATTCATCTAAGGTACCGAATCCACCGGGAAATACAACCATACCATGAGCAAGCATCACAAACCACAATTTCCTCATAAAAAAATAATGAAATTCGAAATTTAATCCTTTCGAAAGATAAGGATTAGGGAATTGCTCAAAGGGTAAGCTGATATTCAAACCAATTGACTTCGCTCCTGCGTCAATTGCTCCTCTGTTTGCCGCTTCCATTATACCCGGTCCTCCACCAGTGCAAATATGGTATCTTTCTTTTTTGGGTAATGTTGCTGACCATTCAGAAATCATTCTGCTCAGTTTTCTTGCATCTTCGTAATAGTGAGATACTTTTTGCATTTTCTCAATCTGAATTTTTTCCTGTTCAAGTAATGCAATTTCATCTTCAATTTGTTTTAGTGCTGATGGTTCCTGTTCAAATGACTGACTGAGTTTTACCTTCTTCTTTGCCAAAATTTCGTTAATAATTTCCATTTTATTTTTATAAAAATCATTGGAATGAATTCTTGCAGAACCAAAAAAGATAATAGTCTTCATTACCTTTTTCAGTTTAAACTGCTGTTGTGGATGCAAATATTCGGCTAGCATCCTTATTATTCTGGCATCGCTGCTATGCACAAATTTTTTATTGTCATATGCCTTTTCCACTCTTCTCGGTTTACTAAGTTTATTTCCCATTTAAAAATCCTTGTTTAAACTTTTTTAATATTACGTTATTTACAACGAATTGAAATTCATTTAAGTATTCTTTTATTTCTTACATTTAATCTTACCTTGCATCATGATATCCCCCATCAACATTCAATACCTGACCAGTAATATAACGACTGCATGTAGCAAAAAAATAAACAGCATCAAAAATATCATCAGCTATCCCGTAACGAGCCATTGGTATTTTCCTGATTTCAGGAAGATATTTTTCATTTTCTCCTGTTTCCTCAAAGCTAATTATGCCCGGGCATACTGCATTAACTGAAATATTCGGAGCTAATTCCCTTGCCAAAACTTTCGTCAATTGATTTAAACCTGCTTTGGAAACATTATAAGGTATTCGCTGTTTCCATACTTCTGACCCACCGATACTCGAAATATTAATTATCCTTGAACCTTTTTTTGCATATTTTTTAAAAATCTGTGAGCAAAGAAATGCAGAACGCAGATTAATATTCATCGTATCTTCCCATAAATCCAAGCTTATATTCTCAATAGCTTTTCGCTCAGGAAATACTCCCGCATTATTTATCAGCACATCAGGAACACCGAATTCATTAACAATTTCTTTAAAAGTTGCTTCGAGTTCATTATGATTTCTGACATCAAGTTTATAGCTTTTTGCTTTAATATTTTGCCTTAAAATTATTTGCAATATTTTTTCTGAATTATTCTGTGATTCAAAATACGAGAAAACAACATCCCACCCTTTTTTAGCGAATTCTAAAACAAGATGACTGCCTAATCTTTTTCCTCCCCCGGTGATAAAAACCAATGACATAATTTCTATTACAATTGTTAAAACAAGCAATATACTTTTTTTACAAGAAATTAACAAATTTTAAAAAGACTCTTGAACACATCTCCTGCAATTTTAGTATGTAAAATTGTTGAAATTCATCTAAACTTTATGGAAAATACTCTAAAAATATGATAAAATGATTAATTTTTTGTATTTTTAATCATTTTTAGTTAATTTTTAGTTTACAGAATATTGGATAATTTGAAAATATTAAATATTTGTATATAATTAAGTAAGAAAATTTATTAGAAATTCTTTTGTATAACAAATCGAGGGAACAATTATGAAAGTAATAATTACAATAGCAATGCTATTACTATTACCATGTCTGCTTTTAAGCCAGGCAGATTTTGGTGATGCTCCAGACGGAACTGCATGGTGGGGAGGTACTGCCGCCTTTAAAACACTAAATGCAAGTACTGGTCCCAAACATACAGCCGCCAATACCAGTACTTTTTGGATTGGTGGATTAGGTACCAAAGGCACCTGTACCACAACAATGGAAAATGAGGCTCTTGTTGTTAATAATGACGTTGATGACGGCGCCCCAAGAATTTTTCTGATGTTGATTGGTATTCCAGCTCCTGCTAACATAACAATTCCAATATCAACAAGCGGCAGTCACAATCCAACAACAGATATTTATATCAATGTTGCTATTGATGTTGATAACGATTTGGATTTCAACGACAGCCCTGATTTAAACTGGGTTGTCCGCAACAAAGTTGTCCGTGTACCAGCTGATACTACCTTAGGTTTCAACTTTGGACCTTTCAGCTTTGGTAATGACCTTGTTTTATTACCTGCATGGGTAAGAATTACTGTAACTGACGAACCAGTAACCTCACCCTGGAATGGAGTTGGTAAAGTTGGTGGTTGGACTGTTGGTGAAACTGAAGACTGGTGGTTCGGAACAGGTAATTCTTCAGGTCAGCGTTCCCGTAGTGCAGCTATTGCACCAACAGGAGCAGGAACTCATCCTTTACCTCCTGCATCAAAAGCCGCACCGGCGAAATCAATTCATTTGATTCAACCTCAAAAATTATATATCCAATGTGGACAATCTAAATGCTTTAGAATTGGTGTAAAAGACGTTGGTGATATCCCAGTCGCAAACATTAGTATGAGTTTTAATCTTATCAGAGGCACAGCACTGCAAAGTGCTCCAACAGTAACGGGTACACCTTCAAAAGTTGGAAATATTACTTGGTTCAATATCTGTGCTACAGGTTGGGACTGCGGTGCTCCACTCACGAACCGCTTCGCACAATATCAAATAACTGTTACTTACAACGACGATGGGTTATTTGTAAAAAAGAATTTTGATATCTCATTCGGTAACGACGAAACACCTTACGGAATTGATGAAAATGATATTCCACGTAACTGGGTAGCGGCTGAACCAATTGACACTACAGGTAATTCACCATGGTATGTCAATCAAGGAACAGAAATCAGAAAACTTCTTAAAACCTGGAGTGGAAAATATCCAGACCATTCTCCATGGCTTGCTCACGGAGACCCACAGCTTACTCCGATAAATTTACCACCTTGGGCTTCTTTTAACGAAACAAACAGGTCGGGCTCTTCTGCCACCTACACATTCCAAGGAACACCGACTTCAAGTTTCAATGGTTTAACTTATCTTGAAT
>RCNQ01000109.1 GCA_003731675.1 Bacteroidetes/Chlorobi group bacterium ChocPot_Mid | reverse complement strand
CAAGCCATCGAACCAATACATCTTTTTGCGGCATTGGTTCAGGATATTGATAGTCTGGTAGTACAGATTTTGAAGAAGCTGGGCGTAAATGTAAACACAATAAAAATTAAAATTAATGAAGAATTAAGTAAACTCCCGAAAATCAGCGGAACAACTCAGCACTATTTTTCTTCCGATATGAATAAGGTATTTGATGAGGCATTGAAGGAAGCAAAAAATTTTCAGGATGAGTATGTCAGTACAGAACATTTATTAATCGCACTGGCAGAGTATAAGTCACCAGTCCAGAAGCTGCTGAAGGAAATGGATGTTACGAAGGAAAATATATATAAAGCTCTCAGGGAGTTTCGCGGGACACAAAGAGTTACTGATGAGAATCCTGAAGATAAATATCAATCTTTGTATCGCTATGGAAGGATATTGAACGATGAAGCAAAGCAGGGAAAGCTTGACCCTGTTATTGGACGGGAAGATGAGATAAGAAGAGTTCTACAGGTTTTATCGAGAAGAAGGAAGAATAATCCAGTGTTAATTGGTGACCCTGGAGTAGGTAAGACTGCGATTGTTGAAGGCATTGCACACAGGATTGTTGCAGGTGATGTACCCGAGACATTGAAATCGAAAACAGTCGTGGCATTGGATATGGGAGCTTTGGTTGCAGGAACGAGTTTCCGAGGACAATTCGAGGAAAGATTGAAAGCAGTAATCAAGGAGGTAACTGATTCGAATGGTGAAATTATATTATTCATTGATGAAATTCACACATTGATAGGAGCAGGTGCTACTTCAGGCAGTATGGATGCCGCAAATATTTTAAAGCCAGCATTGGCGAGGGGAGATTTACGATGTATAGGAGCAACTACTCTTGATGAATATCAAAAGCACATAGAAAAGGATGCCGCATTAGAGCGTAGGTTTCAGAAAGTTTTTATTGATGAACCATCAGTTGAAGATACAATATCAATTTTACGTGGTTTGAAGGACAGATACGAGATGCACCATGGTGTAAAGATAACAGATTCAGCCATAATAGCCGCCGCTGAGTTGTCAGCGAGGTATCTGACCGACAGATTTTTACCTGACAAAGCTATAGATTTAGTTGATGAAGCGGCAAGTAAGTTGAGAATGGAGATAGACTCAATGCCTGCAGAATTGGATTCAATAGAAAGAAAAATACGACAATTGGAAATAGAAAAACAAGCTCTTTTGAGAGAGTTAGGAAAAAATTAGAAATTTGAATAATCTTTTGGAATTGCAGATTCTAATTTTTTCACTTTTTCAAGATTCTCACTTGATTTAAAAAGGATATAGAAGTAGCTGATAGTTGTTTTGGCTTGTTCCCATTTTTTCATTTGCAAAAGAACTTCAATTTTACCGATGTAAGCTAATTCAAAAAACTTTGTATCGTCGTATTCATTAATAACAATGTCGTAATAAATAAGTGCGGAAGCAGGACTATCGAGTTTTCTATAAAGTTGTGCAATTTCGAATTCTTTTTGTGCCAACCTGTCCCTAAGCTCTTGGATGTAGGTGTCCATAAGAACGGATAATGAATCACCAGGATATGTTGCTTGAAATTCAGACATGGATTTAATAGCTTTTGTAGTATTATCCGGGTCTAAGTCGTATTGAGGAGAGAGGTAGTAAAAGGACATAGCAGCTTTGAATGCACTTTCTTTGTAATATGGTGAATTCGGATATAATCGTTTAAGTAGATTATAGCTAAATTGAGCAAGTATGTATTCTTCCCTTTTAAAGCGTGCTTCAGCCATGTAAAATTGTGCATCATCAGCATACTGACTTGCCGGATATTGTAATCTGATTAAATCGAGTGTATTATAAGCTTCGAGGTATTCTTTGTCATTGAAAAGAGACATGCCTTTGTTGTAAATTGCTTCAGCAGATTTCATTTCTGTTTTATCAGATGAAGCACAAGAAAGAAGCAATGTAAAAATTAAAATACAAAAACTTACAAGTATTATTTTTTTGCTATTCATTATTATTTGTTAATTTAAAATTTAATATCAAATTAAATAGCTTAATCGAATGAAATGGAGTTTTAGTTTACTTTTAGTGTTTTTTATAATCAAATAACTACAAAATATTTGTATGATAGATAACAAAATGATACAAATTAGTTGGTTTATTTACAATAAGTTTGTAATATATTTGTTATATTTATAGTTATATTATGAGGCAAAAAGCTTAATGTAATGAAGTATATAAAATTACTATATTTTCTTATAAGTTTGAACTTAATTTTAACCTTGCCATCACAGGCACAAAGGTGGGAAAAAGTTGTGTCTATTCCTCAACCATATTTGAGTAATTACTGGCTTGATGTTTACTTTTTGCCTTCTAATCCAAGCTACGGATGGATATGCGGATTTAACGGAAGAATAATCAGAACAACAGATGGCGGTAATACATGGTTGGGTTCGACTATAAACGGTGCAAATCATTTGGAGTCAATTCATTTTCCTTCAGTAAATATTGGCTACACTTCTGGTCTTGATGGGATATTCAAATCAACTGACGGTGGGGCTTCGTGGTTTGATGTAACACCACCAAGTGCTACAGCAACAATGTGGGGCTGTTATTTTCTGGATAATAATAATGGTTTTGTTATTGGTGGAGGTTGTCTCGGAAATCAGGAATTTTGGAAAACAACAGACGGAGGTAACAGCTGGTCTGTTTTTGTCGGAACTCTCCCAAATTCGGGATTAACAGATTTGATTGTTTACAGCATGTTTGGTCAAGGATACGCTTCAAGTAGCGGTTGGATATGGGAAACACTTGATGGAGGAAACACATGGACACCATTGTCAAATACCGGACCTAATGATTGGCAAGAGGAAATAACCAAAGTTGGCAATTCTTTCCTGGTACCTACATCCACTGGCTGCCAAGGTGGTGGAGGAGGGGGCGGTATGAGATTCTCCACTGATTACGGAGCTACGTGGAATAGATATAATACCGGGGTTAGGATGTTTGGCTCTTTTTTGTTAAGTGCACAAACAGGATGGGTTGCCGGTGATTCAAGAAATGTGTGGTACACAACTGATGGAGGTCAGAATTGGATTTTAAGAAATTGCGGTTTTGATGATGGTAATCTTGATGATATTTGGTTTATTACGAGTAATAACGGATGGATTGTCGGAGAAGGAGTTTACAGATTAGCTCAACCTTTGCAGACTGCAGATAAAAATTCGATTAATTTTGGAGAGATTTGCATACCAAGCGACAGTATTGATTTTGTTTTGCTGAACAATGTTAATTTTAATAGTGATGTTGTAAATGTAACAATTTTAAATGATCCAAACAATGAATTTTCAATTGTATCACCGGGAAGTAGCTTTGTGATTAATTCTTGTGAAACAAAAAGATTAAATATAAAATTTGCCCCTAAGACTGTAGGACCAAAAACAGCATCTGTTCTGATTAACTATGGAAGCGGTACAAATCTGAATGTAAATCTTGCTGGTTATGGTGTAGCTAAGACTATAGCTCCAAGGGATACATTGTTAAAGATTAATCCTGCATACTGTGGAAATGAGAATGTTTACGGGATTCAATGGACGGCTGTAACGGACAGAGAGAGTATAGAGGATATTGTTAGAATTGACGGAGCAAGGCAAATTGAGAATAAGACACTTTTTCCTCTTAAAATACCGAATGGAGGGATACAGACAATTTTCAGTGCAAATCCTATTGATACCGGCTGGATATCAGCAAGGTTTAAATGCCTGGTGAATCCTTGTCCAGCTGATACATTCATCACAGTGATGGCTTATGGTGTTTCACCAATAATAACTGCTCAGACATCAAATACATTTACCTTACAGTGTAAAGATATCGGATTTGATACTATTCCGATTTTTAACACAGGAAATAATGATTTGATAATCAGTGATGCAAAAATTGTGGAGAGTAATACTAATTTTTCTGTAAACGGTTGGGTAAATAACTTGAAATTGCCAGTTGTCATACCACCTAATACTTCAAAATCCATTATTTTGAATTTCAGGAAGGATTTTAGCAAATCGAATAATGCAACACTACAGCTAATTAATAACGACCAGACTTATGCTAATGGTGATAAAAATCCTTATCAGATTAAGTTGTTTGGTCAGTCATTGTCTTCGAATATTATGACAGAAGATACAAGCATCAACTTTGGGAGAGTGTGTTTAGGAGCAACATTAACACATAATTTTTATATTATGAACAAAGGAGATGTAGAAATCACATTGGAACAACCATTGATATCAGCTTCACAATATCAGATAAGTTTTAATGCTACGAATTATCCGATTGTATTGAAATCTGGTGATTCTGTCAGATGTATAGTTACATTCAAACCAGACAAAATCGGGACAATTGAAGACACTATTTATATCAATTCTTTACCTTGCAATGATATAATCAAAGTTGCGGTTACAGGATTTGGTATCAAAATAGCACTTGATACAGAGCCACAGAGTTTTTCTGCGAATTTTCAGACAAATACACCAATAACAAAGCGTTTTAATGTGAGGTCAACAGGAACAGAAGATATAAAAATCACAAGAATTGAACTCGGAAGTGCTACTCAAAATATTCAGATAAGTGTAAATCCTCCATTAAGTCAGCTTATTAAATTTGACGGGAATATGGATTTTGACGTTACATTTATTTGCAGTTCGGATACTGTTTATGATGATGTATTGTGCTTTATAGCAGATGAAGGAGAATGTCCAGCAGGCAAATGTATTAATGTATTTTTACAAAGTTATAGTACTAAGTTGGAATTCAGTAAGGATTCTGTCAATTTTGGAAAGCACTTATGCAATGAAGATGTATATCTTGATACTGTATGGATTCGAAATCCTGAAACTTTTTCTGATACAATAATCCAGTTGAATATCAATCAGTCCGGGACAGCATTCAGCATTATCAACAAACCAGCTCTACCCTATACAATTGACAGAAATGATTCGATTCCTGTAATTATTGAGTATTCAGCAACAGCTGAAGGACTGCACTCTGCTACAATCAGTATGATATCAAGTACAGCAAAAAATTTAAGCCGATACTTATTTGTTACCGGAGAATTTTACAAGGTTGATACAGAATTGTCAGAGAGAAATATTGATTTCGGAGATATTGAGATTTGTGATAATTTACGGGAAGCAAGGATTAAGCTCAAGAATAATGGTACAATTGCTGATTCAATTATTATCAGCTCCGTAAATGGATTTAATTCTTTTTTACTGGTACCAAATACTTTTATCAATATTGGAGCTAAAGACAGTTCAGAGCTTGTTATCTATGTGAATCCTTCGGATTTCGGAGTAGGTCAGCACAAAGCAAAGATACTATTTACAAGTCAGATATGCCCGAATGTAGATACTTTGGATCTATCCGTCAATATTTATCATCATCTTTTAACATACACTCCTGATAATATAAATTTTGGAGAGGTTTGGGCAGAAAGAACAGAAACAAAAAATTTCAAAATAGAAAATAAATCAGCTTATGAGAAAAAGATTTTATTTATGCAGATTGTACCTGATGATATACATTTCTCAATAGCCGGGAATTACAATTATCCTTTGAATCTGAAGTCGGGTGATTCAATAATTGTTCCTTTAAGGTTTTCAGCTCCCGTTCAGGGAAATTATCAATCATTCATAAGGATTTACGAGGAGTCAGTTTGCATCGATACAGCTTTTGTTAATTTAATGGCAACAGTTCCTGAGGAAAAATATGGAACAGTTGTCACTGTAGGAGATTACACGGCTAAACCGGGACAGAAAATAACGATTGCGGCAAGTTTAAGTAAACCTGTGCCTTATTTGAATCAAAATGGGATGAATTATAAATTTTCATTTGACCCATATCTGTTCTTTCCTACAGCTATGTTTGCAGAAAATAATTCAAAGGATAGAATGACAATACCTTTTTCTTACCGCAATGGTGTTGTCAGTGGAGTACTTGATTCTAATTTAACAAACATATTATTGAATAAGTCTGGTGAAGTGTTATGGATTCAAGGATTGGTATTTCTTTCAAATCCTGATGAAACGCCTATTGTTATCGAGGAATTTGCACCAATAACAGCTAAACAAGTAGATATTCAAAAAATTGACGGGAAACTAAAACTGTTAGATGTTTGTATTCCATTGGCTGATTTTAAGTTGAAGTATATTAACAAACCATCAATTATTATGAACAATCCCGTTGTAGATGGATATTTGAGTTTAAACATAAGGAATACATTTGACAAAACTGATTTTGAAGGCAATGAAAATCAATATTTATCAACTGACTTTAGTATGAAAATTACTAATATTGAAGGCTTTACTGTTTATGAGAATAAAATAAATGTAAATAGTGAATATGTTGAATTTAATATTGATTTAAGCACAGTTCCATCGGGATTATATTATTTGGTAATTAATACTGGTGGATATTTACTTACTGAAAAATTTATTGTCATTAATTAAAATCTTTTTTAATGTTCAAAGTTGATTATCAGCACGCTTTAGACCTTACCTTTTATCGGAGACATCCGGAAATAGTAGCAAAAGAACTTTTAGGGAAAATTCTTGTCAGAAGAATTGGTAAAACAATTTTAGCAGGAAAAATAGTTGAAACAGAAGCTTATTTATCTGAAGGTGATTTTTCTTGCCATGCTGTCCGTGGTAAAACAAAAAGAAATGCACCAATGTTTGAAGATGGAGGGGTTCTTTATGTTTATAAAATATATGGGGTACATCATTGCATTAATTTTGTTACTGAATCTGAAGGAAAAGGTAGTGCAGTATTAATAAGAGCGGCAGAACCGATAATGGGTATTGATATGATGAAGCACAACAGAGCTTGTGATAATTTAAAGCTATTATGCAAAGGACCAGGTAATTTAGCAAAAGCATTCAATTTTACAAAACAAGATAATTTTGCAAGTTTAAAATCTACTGATTTATTTGTTCAAAGTGATGGCAATGAAGTACCGAATATTTTAGTGACAAAGAGAATAGGAGTAGCTCAATCTTCTGAGTTGCCATTAAGATTTATCATCGAAAATTCCGAATATATTTCAGGTAATAACAGAAAACCTGATAAATATCAAATAAAACATTAAATATCAAAGATTTAGATTTTATATAAGCAAAAATATATTTAGTTTTGTAAAATAAATTAAATATATTTATTGATTATATTATATGAATTTTATAATTTTATAAGTTTAATTAATAAAAAAACAATATTTGTTGTTTGAAATTAAGATACATTTAATTAATAATAATTATATTAATATTAAAGATTAAATGTATAGTTATGAAATTTTATAAATAGTTGGGGACAATTTATGTTTCGAATATTGAAGTTAGCATTAGGAATATTATTATTAACTGTAGTATTTGTAACCGCACAGGAACAGAGAAGAGGTCCTGTATATGCACAGGAACCTTATGAGCAAAGAAACAGTTTTGGATTATTTTTAGGTTTAAATTACAATCAGCATTCTGCGAATTTCACTGGTGCAGAATGGGGTGAAGATTTGATTCCCAACTGTTGTCCGAGATTCGAGAAAGGACAAGGTATTGGGCTTGTGTTTGGTGGATTTTATTCATTCCCAATAATGCCAAGTTTTGATATTAGTATCAGATTGCATTATTCTGAGCTTAACGCCTTGCTAAGCAAGGAAGAAAATGTGAAAGTCTGGAATTCCGCAGGAGAACAAAGAGATGGTATATTTGAGCACACAGTAGATGCTAAAATTTCCTCTGCAGGTATAATGCCATTGATAAAATTTTATTCAACAGATAATTTAGCTTTGATGGCAGGATTCAGAGCCGGAGTTTTACTGGGAAAGACTTTTGCACAGAAGGAAGAGATAACAAGTCCTTCGTGGGGCGGTTTTGATGCATCAGGTTCAAGGACAAGACACGAAGTGTCGGGTGATATACCAAATGCCTCTTCAATAGATTTTGCCGCAGTTTTAGGTGTAAGCTATAGCTTGCCGATGGGCAAGAGTTATGAATGGTTCATAGAACCGGAAGCTTTTTATATTTTAGGTTTAGCTCCTTTGGCTTCAAATCTGAGCTGGAATGCTAATGCAATAAGTGGTGGTATATCTATAAAATATGCACCGAGAAAGATTATCCCTGCAATTAAAGCACCTAATGAGGCACCATTACCACCATTGCCACCACCACCAAAGCCACCTAAATTTAATGCTTTCATAACAGCTGTTTCAGTCGAAGCAGACGGGACTGAATCTCCTGTTTCGAAAATCAGGGTTGAGGAATTTTTATCAAGAAGGATACACCCGTTGCTTAATTACGTGTTCTTTGATGAAGGTTCAGCCGATATACCAAAGAAATACAGTAGAATGAGTGAAAAGGAAAAGGACGCATTTAGTCCGAACTTTTTAGCAAATCTAAAGACAATGGAAGTTTATTATCAGGTTTTGAATATTGTTGGAAACAGAATGAAGAGATTCCCGAACACAACATTGAATTTGATTGGGTGCAATTCAAATCAGGGAGTAGAAGCTGGAAATTTGAATTTATCTAAAAAGCGTGCTGAAAATGTAAAGGATTTTCTTATCAAGGAATGGGGTATTGACCCTGAGCGAATATCTGTTGAAGCAAAGAATTTACCAGATGTACCATCTAATGCTACAAGAAAAGAAGGAATTGAAGAAAATAGACGAGTTGAAATGAGGTCTGATTTCAATGAGATATTGTTCGAACCAGTAGCTGTTCGTGATACTATCAGGAATACAAACCCACCAATTCTGAGATTCAAACCAAGTGCAAGCTCAGATGTGGGAATTAAGAGCTGGAAGGTAATCACATATCAGGGAGATATTCTACTTAAAGTTTTTGAAGGAAAGGGGCAACCACCTGCAGTACTGGAATTGAATTTACAGGAAGAGCAGGAATATGTTCCATTGCTAAATCAGGATTACAAATATAAGTTAGTTATTG
>RCNQ01000108.1 GCA_003731675.1 Bacteroidetes/Chlorobi group bacterium ChocPot_Mid | reverse complement strand
TTGATAGATGATTTTTAAAAGGAGTTCAATTTGTTCATATTCAATCGGTTTATCGTAAACTTTGAGTTCAAGATTGATGTAAAGTTTGTTTTTTGCAAATTCAAGGATTTCTTCTAATGCAGGGACTTTTTCATCTTTGAATTCGGGTGAGAACCAAGAACCGGCGTCAAGTTTTTTGTAATCTTTCAATGTGTAAGTGCTGTCAATCATTTGTCCTTTGAAGTGTTTGTGGTCATGGACGGCGACAATGTGATTGTCTGAAGTG
Organism: Bacteroidetes/Chlorobi group bacterium ChocPot_Mid; assembly: GCA_003731675.1. Classification (GTDB taxonomy): domain Bacteria; phylum Bacteroidota; class Ignavibacteria; order Kapaibacteriales; family UBA2268; genus ChocPot-Mid. Next base: position 31,874 of record RCNQ01000108.1, on the reverse strand, counting down.
AACTGGATGTCTGTTTCAATCATGTTGGCTCCCTGAACCCATGCAAGTTGAAAAGCAGAGAGTGTGTTTTCAGGTGCATGACCGGAAGAACCTCTGTGTGCCGCAATTAAAAGATTACCAGATTCACCAAATTCTTTTAAAGTTTTCATATTTTTCGTAAATTTAATTTATTGAATATACAAATGATTGATAAATTAGAAAAATAATAAATATTGGAATTTCGGAAGTTGAAATATGGATAATTCATTGATAAAAAAGGGCTTAAAAGATAAAATAAATATTTTTTAATAAAATAAACACTACTGATTGATTACAAAAAATAAATCTGAGAGATTAAAATTGATTGAAATGATAGTATTTTTTGTCTATTATGAATTATTTGATTAAATTTGTTGCTCAAATTTGTAAATATGATTTATCAAAATAGAAATAGATTAATTAATATAAATTTTAATATTATTTGAAGGATTATTAAATGAATGTAGGAAAAATTGTCCAGGTCATTGGTCCTGTAGTTGACGTAGAATTTAGCGAGGGAAATATTCCAGCTGTATTAAATGCACTTCATATTAAACGTATCAATCCCGATACAGGCAAGGAGCAAATACTTGTATGTGAAGTACAACAACACCTTGGTGAAGACAGGGTACGTTCGGTAGCAATGGACTCTACCGATGGACTTGTACGTGGAATGGAAGTTATTGATACTGGTGACACTATTATGATACCTGTCGGTCCTGAGGTACTTGGTCGTTTGATTAATATTACAGGAGACCCAATTGACGAAAAAGGTCCGATAATTACGAAAGAAAAATATTCGTTGCACAGACCTTCACCGAGATTCGAGGATTTAAGCACTTCAACTGAAATGTTTGAAACAGGAATAAAGGTTATTGACTTAATTGAACCATTCACAAAAGGTGGAAAGACAGGTCTTTTTGGAGGTGCAGGTGTTGGTAAAACAGTTATTATTCAAGAATTAATACACAATATAGCAAAACATCACGGGGGATATTCTTGTTTTGGTGGAGTAGGTGAACGTACCCGTGAAGGTAACGACCTTTATAATGAAATGATTGAGTCAGGTGTTATTGATAAGACAGCTTTGGTTTTCGGACAGATGAACGAACCTCCCGGCGCACGTTCAAGGGTTGGTTTGACTGCTTTAACTATTGCTGAGTATTTCAGAGATGCTGAAGGTAAAGATGTGTTGTTATTTATTGACAATATTTTCCGTTTCATTCAAGCTGGATCAGAGGTTTCGGCACTTCTTGGAAGAATGCCATCGGCAGTAGGTTATCAGCCAACACTTGCAACTGAGTTAGGTGCACTTCAAGAAAGAATTGCTTCTACAAAGAAAGGTTCTATTACTTCAGTACAGGCAATTTATGTTCCTGCTGACGACTTGACTGACCCAGCACCTGCTAATACATTTACACACCTTGATGCAAAAACAGTTTTGTCGAGAGATATTGCAAACTTAGGACTTTATCCGGCAGTGGACCCATTGGATTCAACATCGAGAATAATGGACCCGCATGCAATTGGTCATGAGCATTACAATACTGCAATGAATGTCAGGTTAGTCTTGCAGAAGTATAAAGATTTACAGGATATCATCAATATTCTTGGTATGGATGAACTATCTGATGAAGATAAGCTGACAGTTTACAGGGCAAGAAAGATACAGAAATTCTTCTCACAACCATTTGCAGTTGCCGAGCAGTTCACAGGTTACGAAGGCAGATATGTGAAAATCGCTGATACTATTGCAGGATTTAAAGCAATTATCAATGGTGAATGTGATGATTTATCTGAATCTTTGTTTAGTTATGCAGGAACTATTGACGAAGTATTTGACAGAGCCAAGAAGCAGGCAAGTTAATTATTAAATATTGTAATTGAAAATTAATAAGAGGAATAAATGGAGCAGGAAAAAATTTTGGATGTTGAAATAGTTACACCGCAGATGGTTATATATGAAGGTAAAGCTCAGTCGGTATCAGTACCAGGGAGTAAAAGTCCTTTTCAGATATTGAATAATCATGCTCCAATCGTTTCGACACTTGATGTCGGATTAACTAAGATTGTTGATGAGTCAGGTAAACTGCTTTTATTTGCAACAGGTTCAGGATTTACTGAAGTTCATCGTAACAAGATTTCTATTTTAGTTGAAAGTGCATTTGATTCTGCTGAGTTGAATTCTGAAGAAATTAGGAGTGAACTTGCAAAGGCAAAGGAATTGTTTAAAGCACAGAAGACAGCTGAATATGAAATGGCTGTTCTGGAAATTGAGAATAAATTGAAAGTTGCAGAAAAAGCAAGAAATTAAAATTTTATTTAATAAGATTTAATACGGATAGTAGTATGAGAATATTATTATCCGTTTTTTTATTTAACTGAGGTTGATTATATTTTCGCAAAGCGATTTTTCCCGTTCATCGTTTGTGGCAATTATGATTGCACCCCCATCTGAAAGATGTTTTATTATTTTTTCCATTACAATATTGATACCTGAATCATCAAGATTTGAGAATGGCTCGTCAAGGATGAGTAGTTGCGGATTATTGTAAAGTGCTAAGATGAATTTTAACCTTTGCTTCATACCTGATGAATATTTTCTAACAAATTTATTTTTATTATTGGTGAGTTGAAAAGTATCTAAAAGTTCATGGGCTATATTAACATTGAAATTTATTCCTTTTAAATCGGCGAATAATCTTATTTGTTCTAATGCAGTAAATTCTTCATAAAGAGTAAGGTAAGGTGAAACAAATCCGAAATAGTTATTGAAGTTTTCCATGAGGATAGAATTTCCTGATATATTGAAATTTATTTCACCGGTGGTAGGTGTGATGAATCCTGCAATAATTTTTACAAGAGTAGATTTTCCTGAACCATTTTTACCAGTAATAGCAATGGAATTACTGTTAGATAAATTGAAATTGATTTTTTCAAAAAGGAATTTTTTTGATTCGAAACTTTTTGAAATATCTTGTGCTATCAGATTGAAATTTTGCATACTATTTTCTTATTATTACGAATTTACCATAAGATGTTTTACCTTTGTAATCTATTGAATAGATGTAAACGCCACTTGTTAAATCTTCTAATTCTGATGAATCGAGTGAAAGTACTCTGTCGTGTTTTTCCTTTTCTCTGATTGTTGTATTAACAACAACTTCTTTCTTTTTTGAGATAATTCTCTGCATATCGTCAGAGTAGATAGTCAGAACAGCATAATCGCTTATAACCGCATTATCGGGAAGAGGAAAATTCAGTGATTTATCGTAAGGTGGCTTGTATGGATTGGGATAGACAATGCTTACCGGGTTAGACATTACAAAGAAAGTATGGTTGCAAATGTCACCTTTTTCCGCATGAATTCCAAAAAAGTATTTAGTGCCTGAAATTTGCTGACACTGATTATTTTCAAAATCTGTAAGGATTAAGGAATATGTTTTGTTGCTTTCGTACTGACGAATAGCAGATTGCAAATCGGTATTTGAAATAAAAACATTGAAAGTATCGAGAGAATTATCTTCTTGTGTTGGCAATATACATTGAAAAGCTCTGACTTCAAAAGATTGCATTTTCCCTTCGTCAAGGAATGATGGTGATTTGAAATTTTCCTTTTTGTAAAAACTAAATAATGGAAATAATTTTGCATCAGCAAAGTATTCCCCTTCGATTGCTCTCTCATTTGTGTAGTAAAGCCAAGGTAAGAAATTGCACCAGGCAGTCATTAAATTTGTTCCTTTTTCCATAAATGCAGAATTAAGGGCATCATAGGCGTTGATTCCTTCACCGATTTTTTCCCAGGTTCTGAGTAAAAGAGAATCTCCGAAATATTTATAAATATAGTGTCCGAAAATTGACCATCTGTAACCGTTTTCTGGCAAACCATTTCCAAAGGGACAGACTTCGGGGTATGTAAAAAGACCATTGACGTATTGCAGATAATCTTTTACTTCGGGGAAGAGTCGGTATTCCATCCAGGTACTTGTCATTTCATAAATTGTAAGGGGCTTTGGAATTTCCTGTTCACCATAAGACATCTGAATAGCATGATGGAATTCGTGTGCAACAGTAATCTTCAAAATGTCAAAGCTATTCAAACTGAATGTTTGCTTTCTTTTATTATGGATATCGAAAGTAGAGTCAAAAGGGCTATAGTCGTTGTCAATGATTATATGAGAAATCCATTTGGGAAAATTTTCACGTGGAAGTTTTTCTTTATCTTTGCGGGTTACTCCATAGTAAGCAGGTTCGCCGTCACCGATATTCATCAGATAGATATCATAGGCACTTGTACCACCCAGACTTTCATCTGAAAGTGGTTTGATATAACCGACTGAATCAATGTAAAATTTGTAAACATAATCAAAATAGTAAATAACAGAGTCAACATAATCAGGAATGCCATTTGAATTAATGTCAGTCAAACTAACAGAATGATAACCGGTTGTGTCGTAATGGATTAAAAAGTTACCGGTCGGTGTTGCTATCTGCTTTTGGAGGACTGGTCTGCCTTTGATAGTATCAATAGGAATAGCTAATTTTTTTATAAGTTTTGATTGCTTTTCCTGAGAAACATAAGTACCGCATTTATTGTCAATATCGGATAGTGTGAAAGGTTTGGCATTTAAACCAAAAGATATGGAGAAAATTAACAGAACTATATTTAATTTTTTCAAAGACATCAGAAATTAAAAAGTTAAAAAAGTTAATACGATAATTAACAAAACTAATAAATATTGGGTTAAAGACAATTGAATTATTTTATCTGAACATTTCCTTGAGCATACCCCAAGTTCTGCGAATACTGCTGGTATTGTGAGTAACATTGGCAATAGTGCTGTAAACTTTGGAGCCGTCTTTTTTGTTAATAGCGATACGGTAAAAATAGATATTTTTAGAAAGTGTCTTGTCGCCATTTTCACTTGTTTTGAAAGCAGATTCGTCGAGATAAGTATAAGTGCTCGCAAAACCTTTTGCTTGTTTAGTTTCGATTGATTCGAAAATTTGGTCGCTACCAGCACGTTCGATGGCAAACGAATTAATATCTTGTTCGGAAGTAGTTTTCCATTCAACAGTTATAGACTTGCCATCTGACTTTGCACGAAGATACTCTATGACGTTATCGGAAGCAAATAACGCTAAGGTTGTAAAAGTGAGCAATATTATTGCAGTTATTTTCATTTTCATATTACAAATATATAATTATCTTTTAAAAAAAACAAATAATTATAAGATTCTTCTATCAAATTATACGCCAAATAGTAAAATATTTTCAATTATCTATTTTCACGATAAATTAAAGTAATTATTTTAAAAAAATCAATCTTTGTTTCAATACTAAATAAATTAGTGATTATTAATCATTACTGTCCGATAAAAATCAAAAATAACAGTATTTAAGGAATAAACCATTGGAAAACTTGAATGAATTTTATAAATCAAAAAGGAAGCTCCCCTTAATTAGTAATCAAATAGTGCCAATTGTTCGGCTTTTTATTTGTTAAATTATTCCAACCAGAATCAGGTATTTTCAAAAATTTGAATAAATCAATATAAGTCATTAAATGGAAGCTGACTACTGAAACCAAATTTGAATATGCCCATTTTCTTTCTGCACTTTTCTGGATAACAAGCATAAAAACTTTACTATCAAACTAACCCTTATCTGGATTTCTATCCCCGCTTCTATATTTTATTTTTATCGAACAATAATTATTTTTATAAATTTTTTCTTCCGAAGTTAGTCAAATAAAATTTTTTTATGAATATTCGAATGACTATATAGAACTAACATAGTAGCACCTTTTTTAAATTATTTTTCCTCCTCATCCGTTATAGCTCTTTATTATTAAACTATTTAATATATTAAGGAAATACGAAAATGATTAATCAGCTAATACCAATTGTTGTTGAGCAAACGAGCAGGGGAGAGCGTTCTTACGACATATATTCCCGTTTGTTGAAGGAAAGAATTATTTTTATTGGTTCGCCAATAGATGATTATGTTTCCAATCTTGTGATTGCCCAATTACTTTTTCTTGCAAGCGAAGACCCGAATAAAGATATAAATATTTACATCAATTCACCTGGTGGTTCTGTCAGTGCCGGCTTGGCAATTTACGACACAATGCAATTCGTCAAACCTGATATAACGACAATTTGTATGGGTATGGGGGCATCTATGGCACAGGTTTTGCTCTGTGCAGGTTCAAAAGGAAAAAGGTATGCCCTTCCAAACGCAAGAATCCTTATGCATCAGCCATTAGGTGGTGCTCAAGGTCAGGCAACAGATATTGAAATCTACACTAAAGAAATGCTAAGAATCCGCGAAACTCTGTACGAAATTACTGCTAAACACACAGGAAGAGCAATTGAAGAAGTACGGCGAGACTCTGACAGAGATTTTTACATGTCAGCCCAGGAAGCTATGGATTATGGTATCATAGATAAAATCCTTGTCAGATTACCTGAGCAAGAAACAAAGAGTGAAACAGAAAGTAAATAAAGGTTTAGAAAATGTCAAAAGAATTTGTTAAAAATATCCACTGCTCATTTTGTGGTCGGACTGCTGAGGAAGTCCAAAGCTTAATCGAAGGACCAAATCAGATTTACATTTGCAATGTCTGTGTCAGGAAATCTGAAGAAATCATAAAACACAACGCACTGCAATCTATTGAATTTCAAAAACCGTCGGACTTGCCTAAACCATCTGAAATAAAGAGGCAACTCGATGATTACGTCATTGGGCAGGAACATGCAAAAAAAGTATTATCTGTTGCGGTTTATAATCATTATAAACGAATACAAACCACAGACTTAGCAAAAGAGTTCCAGGATGTTGAAATAGAAAAGAGCAATATTTTATTACTCGGACCAACAGGTACAGGCAAAACTTTATTGGCAAGGACCTTAGCTCGAATACTCAAAGTTCCTTTTGCTATTGCTGATGCCACTACATTAACTGAAGCAGGATATGTCGGTGATGATGTAGAAAACATACTTTTGTCTCTTGTACAAAATGCAAATTACAATACTGCCCTTGCTGAAAGAGGCATTATATATATTGATGAAATTGATAAAATTACTCGAAAAAGTGAATCTCGAAGCATAACAAGAGATGTCTCAGGTGAAGGTGTTCAGCAGGCATTATTGAAAATCCTTGAAGGAACGATAGCAGGAATTCCACCAAAAGGGGGTAGGAAACACCCCGAACAGGAATTAATCCATATCAATACCCAAAATATACTTTTTATTTGTGGTGGAGCATTTGAGGGTTTAGAAAAAATAATCGCCCAGCGAATGAGAACATCAACCATCGGATTTATGTCCGAAGATTTAGATGTTATCAAAGAATCCTACAACTTACTGAAAAAGGTTGAACCCGAAGACTTGTTAAAATATGGATTTATCCCTGAAATAATTGGAAGACTACCTGTTTTTGCACCTCTTGAGGAACTTTCAGAAGAAGCTATGTTGAACATTTTGACAGAACCGAAGAATTCGATTATAAAACAATACCAGAAACTCTTTAAAATGGAAGGGGTTACTTTGGAATTTGAGCAAGAAGCCCTTAAAACCATCGTAAAAAAAGCCAGAGAAAGAAAAACTGGTGCAAGAGCCCTTAGGGCAATAGTTGAAGAATTTATGTTACCTGTAATGTACGAGTTACCCGATTTGCAGGATATTGAAAAATGCACTATAACTAACAATTTTATAGAAGGTAAAGAAAACAAAGTGCAATACGAAAAAATAAAAAAGCGAGCAAAAACTGCATAATTTTTTTGGTAAGTTATTAATATATTCGTAAATTGCAATTCTTTTAAAAATAATTTATAAAAAAGTTTATTAGGATAATAAAATGTACGCAGTTGTTGAAATTGGTGGCATACAAATAGAAGCACAAAAAAATGCAACAATCAGAGTTCCTCTCTTAAAAGGAAACCCTGGAGAAACAGTTGAATTTACAAATATTCTCATGGGTGGGGAAGAGGGTTCAGAGCAAATTGGAACTCCTTACATCGAAGGTACTGTTGCTGCAAAAATTTTGGAGCATGGTAAAGACGATAAAGTTTTAGTCTTCCACAAAAAAAGAAGAAAAGGTCACCGCAAACTAAATGGACACAGACAAGCTTTCACAAAAATTGAAATTACCGATATTACTTTAGGTAAGGTCAAAAAAACCAGAGGGAGAAAGAAAGCTGAAGTTGCAGATGAACCTGTGACAGAAAATAACACAGAAAACAACGAATAATAAAATATAGTTAAGGATTGAATTATGGCACATAAAAAAGGTGGCGGTTCGTCAAAAAACGGAAGAGATTCCAATGCCCAAAGACGTGGTGTAAAAATGTTCGGTGGTGAATTTGCAAAAGCGGGCAATATCATTGTACGCCAATGCGGCACTAAATTCCATCCCGGTAGAAATGTCGGATTGGGAACTGACTTTACAATCTTCTCTTTAATTGACGGACATGTAAAATTCGAAAGAAAAGGTAAAGATAAAAAGCAGGTAAGTGTTTATCCTGCAAATTAATTAACAAATATTATTTCATCTCTACTTGCAAAATTAAAGCCGCTTTCAAGCGGCTTTTTTATAAAAAAAACCTCCTGATTTATAATTCAGGAGGTTTTTATACATCAGATTATATCATTACATAGCTAACAGTGGAGCTAAAATCAATGATACGATAGACATCAATTTTATTAATATATTTATTGAAGGTCCTGAAGTATCTTTGAACGGGTCACCAACGGTATCACCTACAACAGCGGCTTTACGTGGTTCGGAATCTTTATAATACATTTTTCCTTCAATTTCAACACCGGCTTCAAACATCTTCTTTGCGTTATCCCAAGCACCACCGGCATTCGCCTGGAAGATAGCCATTAATACACCAACCACAGTAACACCAGCTAACAATCCGCCTAATGTTTGAGCACCGAAAATAAAACCAACTACTACAGGGACAATAACAGCTAATAAGCCAGGTAATACCATCTGTTTGATAGCAGCTTTTGCAGAAATATCAACACATTTCTCATATTCAGCTTTACCATCTGCTTCGCGGAAAACTTTTTGGTCTTCTGCTGACCATTTATCCAAATCTTCATCACCATGTTTTCTCATTAAATCCAAAGCGGCTTTTAAAGCAGGAATAGTTGTAAACTGTCTTCTTACTTCCTGAATCATTCTCATTGCGGCTTTGCCAACTGCTCCCATAGCTAATGCTGAGAAAACAAATGGCATCAAACCACCAAAGAAAACACCAGCCATTACTTTAGGAACTGATATATCAATTACTTTCAATCCTGAAGCTGTCATAAATGCTGCAAAAAGTGCTAAAGCTGTCAAAGCGGCTGAGCCAATTGCAAAGCCCTTACCAATAGCAGCAGTTGAGTTTCCTACAGCATCAAGCTTATCTGTTCTTTCTCGAACTTCGTGAGGTAATTCAGACATTTCTGCTATTCCCCCAGCATTATCTGCAACGGGACCATAAGCATCAACTGCCAATTGAATTCCTGTTGTTGCCAACATACCAACAGCAGCTATGGCAATACCATAAAGTCCTGCAAAATGGAATGCACCTATAATTGCAAAAGCGATTAAAAGTACTGGAATTGCTGTTGACATCATACCTGTTCCCAAACCTGCAATAATATTTGTTGCTGCTCCAGTTAAAGACTGCTTAGCTATATTTCTGACAGGTGGTTTGCCGTAACCTGTATAATATTCTGTTACTAACCCGATACCAACCCCTGCTATCAAACCAATAACTGTTGCCAAGAAAACACCCAGTGATGTAATTGTAAAAGGTACAATAGTATTATTTGCATCTAATCCACCATACAATTGGTCTGAAACTGAAAATGTTGCTGGTAACATTGCGTTGATAATAAAATATGTTGCAATAATCATAAGCCCTGCAGCAAGGAATGTTCCAATATTCAACGCTGCTTGTGGGTTCCCATGTTCTTTTACTTTAACAAAGAAAGTACCGAAGATTGATACAATAATGCCTGCTGCAGCAAGAAATAAAGGTAAAACAACCATTGTCATTCCTCCAAATGGAGTTCCTGCAAACTCAGGTAAACTAAAGAATATTGTACCAAGTACCATTGTTCCTATAATCGAACCAACATAAGACTCAAATAAGTCGGCACCCATTCCTGCAACATCTCCCACATTGTCTCCAACGTTATCTGCAATCGTTGCAGGGTTTAATGGATGGTCTTCAGGTATACCGGCTTCAACTTTTCCTACCAAATCTGCACCAACATCTGCCGCTTTGGTATAAATTCCACCACCAACCCTGGCGAACAAGGCTATTGACGATGCACCAAATGAGAAACCAGTTAAAACTGTAACAACTTTGGTTAATACTTCTTGTGTAGTTGTACCCCACATATTTCCATAAATAATAAAGAGGATACTTAATCCTAATACTCCCAATCCAACAACTCCCATACCCATAACAGCACCACCATTGAAAGCAATAATAAGTGCTTTGTTTAAGCTTTCACGAGCGGCATTGGTTGTTCTAACATTGGCTTTGGTTGCAACTTTCATCCCTATGTATCCAGCTAAAGCGGAACAAATTGCACCAATAATAAAAGATATAGCAACCAAAGAACTTGAATCAGGAGCTGATGCTCCCTGAATCCCAAGCAAAATTGCCACTACAACAGCGAAAATTGCAATTCTTGAATACTCAGCTCTTAAAAATGCCATTGCACCTTTTTGTATATGTCCTGCAATCTTCTGCATTTTCTCATTGCCTGGGTCTTGCTTGCCAACCCACAATGAACGCCATAGTGTGAATAACAATGCTATCACACCAAATAACGGAATTAGATATACTAATGAATCCATAACTTAACTTTTTATTAGTTTATAAAATTATTTATTAAAAAAAGCATCATTCTCGTACATTAACAACATAAAATATTATTATTTTATAATAAAAGACTTATTAACTTACTTAAAATACAAAAAAAATCATATTGCTTAAATAAATTATGTAATCATTTTGTTGTGTTAAATTTTTTAAACTGTCAAAATTAATAAATTCTTTTGAATTGTGTGTAGTTAAATTTATACTAGTTTGTATGTTGATAATTACAATAAAAACATTAATTTTGTTACTTATTATTTTTTCAATTAATTATATATTTTATATGAAAGTCAGCAAAGAACTCTTTTCGGAAATAGAGGTTTCAGTCGAAACTGCAAAAGAAGTTGGTTTAACCGAGGAAGAATATAAAAAAGTTTGTGAAATATTGGGTAGGGTACCGACTTACACAGAGTTAGGTGTCTTTGGTGTGATGTGGAGCGAACATTGCTCATATAAAAATTCGATTTTACAGTTAAAGACACTTCCACGTTCAGGAGGTAGATTGTTGGTTGATGCCGGAGCTGAAAATGCAGGATTGATTGATATTGGTGGTGGCTATGCAATTGCATTTAAAATTGAGAGTCATAATCATCCATCAGCGATTGAACCTTTTCAAGGTGCCGCAACTGGTGTAGGTGGTATTCTCAGGGATATCTTCTCAATGGGTGCAAGACCAATTGCTTCTCTTGATTCTTTGCGATTCGGTGAGTTAAACTCCGAAAGGACAAAATTCCTTTTAAGAGGTGTGGTCGAAGGTATAGGGCATTACGGAAATTCATTTGGTGTACCGACAGTAGCGGGTGAAGTCTATTTCGAAGATTGCTATTTCGATAATCCTTTGATTAATGCTATGGCTGTTGGTATTGTTCGTACTGATAAAACTGCATCAGCAAGAATCACGGGTGTCGGAAATCCTGTGTTTATTGTTGGTAGTAGTACAGGACGTGATGGTATTCATGGTGCTTCTCTGTTAGCTTCACGGGAATTTGATGATGAATCTGAGAATATGCGTCCCACTGTTCAGGTTGGTGACCCTTTTTCCGAAAAACTTTTACTTGAAGCGACACTTGAATTAATTGAAGCGGGTGTTGTTGATGCAGTTCAGGATATGGGTGCCGCAGGTATTTCATGCTCGACTTCGGAAATGAGCGCACCAAATGGCATGGGTATGCTTGTTGACCTCGACAAAGTTCCAATGCGTGAACTGAATATGACTCCATACGAAATTATGCTGTCTGAATCTCAAGAAAGAATGCTCTTTGTTATAAAAAAAGGATTAGAAGCCAAAGCTAAAGAAATTTGCGATAAATGGGATGTCCCGATGACTCAAATTGGAGTTGTAACGGATGATGGTATTTTGAGAATCAGCAGGCATGGAAAATTAGTTTGCGAAATGCCCGCCGAACCATTAGTTTTAGGTGGAGGTGCTCCGCAATATGTCAGGGAGGCAAAAGAACCCGAATACTTGAAGGAAACGCGAAAATATGACATTTCAAAATTGAAAACGGACTTATCTTATGAAGAAGCTTTTTGGAAAATAATTAAATCTCCTGCTGTTGCCTCCAAGCGTTGGGTTTTCGAGCAATACGATTCTCAGGTAAGGACTAATACAGTAAATATCAAGGGTGATGCCGCTGTTATGAGAATCAAGGAACTCCCTGGCAAAGGATTTGCAACATGTACGGACTGTGCAAGTCGCTTTGTATATTTGAATCCATATATGGGAGCTATGGCTGCAGTGGCGGAAGCCGCAAGAAACGTGGTTTGTGTTGGTGCAGAACCGGTGGCAATTACTAATTGTCTGAATTTTGGTAATCCTTATGACCCAGAGGTTTATTGGACATTCAAGGAAGCTATTCGCGGTATGGGTGATGCTTGTCGTGCTTTGAATACCCCTGTTACGGGTGGCAATGTCAGTTTCCATAATGAATCGAAGAACAGGGCAATATTCCCGACACCGACAATCGGTATGCTTGGATTGATTGACGATTTGGAAAAAATAATGTCATGCGGATTCAAAAATGAGGGAGATGTTATTTATTTAATCGGCAACGATAGGGAAGAGCTTGGTGGTTCAGAGTGGCTGAAGCAAATCCACGGACTTGTTACAGGAGAAGCCCCGCTCCTTGACATTGATGAGGAAATCAGATTGCAGAAAGTTATTCTTACTGCCATTCGAGAAAAGCTGGTAAATTCAGCACATGATTGCAGTGAAGGCGGCTTGGCTGTTTGCATCGCAGAAAAAGCAATTTACTCGTCGAATAATTTAGGTGCAGAAATTGAGTTGGGAAATAACATCACAATAGGAAAACTATTCGGAGAATCACATTCGAGAGTTGTAGTATCTTCGAGTGCAAATAAGGAACACAAGATTCAGCAACTTTGCAAAGAAAATAATATCGCTTGTATAAAGTTAGGTAAAGTAACAAAGGACAAATTCGACATTAAGGGTGTTATTTCTGTTGATGTCGAGAAGTTGAGAGAGGAGTATGAAGGAGTATTGGTGGGGATGATGAAATAATTGAATTGGGGAAAAATTGAGTATTTCATAGTTGTGACTTGTAAATTAATTCTTCCTTTTTAATAATCTGCTTATCTTTGGCTCAATCCATAGAGCAAGTAAGCAGAAAATTATTCCTGCTAAAACATCAACGACATAATGATACCTAAGATAGACCGTTCCAAAAATCAAACTGACACCAAAAACTAAAAATACCCATCTGAATTTTGATTTCAAACGGAATGCCAAAATTAAATTCATCAGTGTCATCATTGTATGACCGCTCGGCATACAGTCTCTGTTGACGTATAAGGCAGGATTCAATGCTCCTGCAGGAATTCCGCCACCCTGATTAACAATTGCCCTCAAAGTGTCTGTAATCCAAATTCCCGGAAGTTCAAGTGAGGTTAAACCAAAATCATGTAAAGTAAATCTTGGTCCGATTGCAGGCATACAGAAATACAGTAGGTATGATAAATAGAAACAAAAGATAATCAATCCTGCAAATTTATTAAAAATTTTGTCATCACCTTTGAAATGCAGTTCTATCCCCTGTATTAATGGCATTAAAAAATATGTCATATAAGATATTTGTAAAAATTCTGTTAACAATGGAAAAGAAATCTTATGAAGCCAGACGGTTGGGTCAGTACCAAATAAAAATCTATCACATGATATCAAGATACTATCAAATTCGTAAGGATTGATAAAGCGGATATATTGTTGAACCTGAGAGTAAATAAAATAAACCAGAGGAGCCATAATGACTCTTTGAAATAATTTGAAGTTTCTGTTATCTCTCAATCTGTTGCTCATTACCGACATAACAACAATCATGACAGATAATGAAATATTTGCCGATATATAAAAAAAAGGACTATTTACTGATTGAATGAAAGTAACAGCACAAACTGTATAAAATAGCAACATAAAGAGATGGTAATAGTCTGTTACCTGAAAATTATGTGTCAAGCTTATGAATTTTTTGTATACCATATCAAAATTATTTCTTAGATTCATTCAAAACGTTATAAAGCTGAATAAAATCATTTACAGTTAATTGTTCTGCTCTTTGGGTTAAGTAATGAGATATACTTTCTGTTAGTGTTTCAATCTGCTCATTTCCGATTTTCTCATTGATATATTCCTTCAGAGCATTCCTCAAAATCTTTCTTCTTTGATTAAAAGCCATTTTGACAAGAATCATAATTTCTTTGAAATTAATTTTTGAATACTTCTTATCATCAGGTATAATTTCTACAACAGTGGATGTTACTTTCGGGACAGGATAAAAACATTTTGGACTTACATCAAAAAGTAACCTGCAATTGCCTATCAGGTTCAAAGCTACTGTGGTTATTCCATAAGATTTTGTCTTGGGTTTGGCGGTTAATCTTTGAGCTACTTCCTTTTGAATCATTATGACTGATTTTTCCACAAAACTACATTGCTCAAAAATCCAGAAAAAAATATCCCCTGATATATTGTAAGGTATATTCCCGATTACTTTAACTTTCTTTGAATTCAAATTGTATTTCTTGACAATATCAGAGATTTGAACGCTTCTGATGTCCGAATGAATAACTTCAAAATTCTTATATTTCGAGCTAGCCAATAATTTTTTTACAGAATCAATAGCTCTCTGGTCTATATCGTATGATACTAAAAAATCTGGTTTAGAATTCAACAGTAACTCTGTTAAAGCACCTGTACCACAACCAATTTCGATAATAACATCATTTGACTGAATATCCAAAGAATCAATGATTTTCCTTGATATATTTTTATCAACAAGAAAGTTTTGCCCCAGAGACTTTTTTGGTAAGATTTTTTCCACAGTATTTTTTAAGGACTACTTGTTTTCTTCTTTAATGCTCTTAAAAGCTTTTGATAGTAATTCCTGCGTTTCTTCAAGAGATTGTGAAACAACTTTGGTGTCAGATAAAATAGACATAAAGCTTGTATCACCATGCCAGCGTGGGACAATATGAATATGCAAATGCCCCGGCAGACCAGCTCCCGATACCCTCCCAAGATTAATACCAATATTATAACCATGGGGATTACTCATTTTATTTAATGCTTTTGTTGTTTCTTTGACTGTCTGCATCATTTCAAGTAATTCCTCATCTGTCAATTCTTCCAGTTCCCCTACATGTCTGTTAGGTGCTACCAAGGTATGTCCTCCGTTATAGGGATACTTATTTAACATTACAAAGCAATGCTTCTTTCTTTCTACAACAAGCATTTCCTTGTCCTTTCCCGATGAATTTACTGCTTCACAAATAAAACAAGGGTTATTATTCGGGTCTGTCTTTTCGTCTTTAAAACCTTGTATATACTTTGAACGCCAAGCTGCCCACAATACTTCCATTATTTCACCATAATTCTATGTATTAAAAAAAAAGCGTCTGTAAAAATATTTACAGACGCTAAATTAAAATTAAAAATCCTATAATGCAAATCTAATATCAACACCTACCTGAAAAGCATTAATTCTGTAATCCTCATCAGATTTAACATTCAATAAACTCCAATTATAATAAACAGCGGGTACAATATAATATCCCTCACCAATTATAACTTCATATTGAATACCAAACTTTAGCCCGATTCTGATTGCCGCAGCATTTTCAATATCACCATCTTTAACAACAACAGTCCTGTCATTATTTTTATAGGTATATTTATCAGATTTAGCAAACTGGACATTATTTGGTGTTAAAATATTATATTCCTGCAGGATTGTCTTTTGCAATGGATATTCAAAAGTTGGTCCGGCTGTAATACCTAAAGGAATATCAACAGCTACATTTTGCTTGTACATTACCTCCAATGCTAATACATTATAAGTAATATCAATTGTATGTTCTGTCTCTGTAGTAGTAAATGACCAACCAGTAGGATCCACAGGGTCAGGAATTAACGATGGGAATTTATCTCCCTGTTGCTTCATACTACCAGGATACATACTGTAAATCACTCTTCCAATTATTGATGAGGTTGACTCCTCAATTTTTGGACCTAAGTGATGTTCATAAGTCAATCCTACATAAAAACCTTGACCGGTCCCGCCTTCAAAATATGGACAGTAAGCATCTCCTGCAAAGGTAGCTAACTTTTGGGTTGCATGACTTACACTGTTATATCCAAAGCAAGGTCCTAAGTAAATACTTGTACCTAAATCCTCAGGTCCTAATGGTGTTGCACCACCTTGTGCATGTACATCAACAATATATGTCAGCATTAACGCTGCTACCGCTAAAGGAAGTAAACGAATCTTCATAGTTTAACCTTTATTATTTAGTTATTATAAACATTATATTTTTCAACATCAATTTTGACCTCGCGGACAAAATATAAACTCCATTTGCCAAAGGCATAAGTTCAAATATAAGAGAATTTGTTCCCTTTTTCAAAAAATAATTTTCATTTTGTAAAATTTTTTTTCCATTTTCATCAAAAATACTAAGATTTATCCAATTATCCGACAATAAATTAATTTTTATACATAATTCTTCACGGACTGGGTTGGGTGATATTTCTATATCAAAAAGTCCTGTTTCGTCAAATTCAACTCTTCTGATATCAAATGAACACACTCCATAAAAGTTTAATTCACTCTGTCGTATTGCTTCAGAATAACAAATTTCCGATTTTGCCTTTACTGTCATTGTTGTCTGATTCTTTTCTGCAAGCAAAGTCAGAAAGTCTAACTGAACCTGCCATCTGCTTGAATCAGTTATTCTCAGTTCCTCCTTTGTTCTTCCGACAATACCATTTAAAGTCTGAGAAAATGGCAAATCATATCTCGCTGTATCATTGCCATCAATAATCATCAATTTAGAATCATTATTAATTAAATGCATATACTTATGTTTTAGTTCAATCTCAAGACTAAAATCTACGGCTATCTGTGCACCTTTCGGAAATTTTCCACTGATTATAAGTGTTGCTTTATCACCAATTTTATAATTCAAAAAGCCAAAATCATCAATTGACAAGGGCAAAACATTCATTAAAATTTCCAAATCCTCTGATTTAAAATGTATTGTATCATTGAATACTCCGGAAACACTTATTTTTCCTGTTTCATTTGCCTTTGGGAATATTTTTACAAATAATGTTATCACAGAATCGGGCTTTATAATAATTGGTAATGTAAAATTATCATTCCATTTAGCATCAATATTCACAGATGATAATGAGATACTGTCCAGTGATAAATCCACATTTCCATTATTCTTAAAATATACAGGTAACAAATCATCATGACAAGGTAAATAAACAAGATTACTTTCAAAATATATATCTGGCGACAATGTATCCACCTCAACACTGTATCCCGTTATTATTATGGATGTATCTCCGCGATTAAAAGCAGGAAATGCGTCATGCTTTAATGAAATGGTCATTTGGCTCATTCCTAACTTTTTTGGATTAAACGTAATTGGTATAATTAATGCAGAATCAGGTTCAATATATCTGTTCTTGAAAATGGAGGTATTGTTGCCATTAATTATAAAACAACTATCATCACCGCTTACTGAATTGAAATCAATCCAAAGTCTTTCATTCCCCAGACTTTTTATTACTAAACATAAAGAATCCTTTAAAGAATAAATTGGAATTGTGTCAAATTCAATATTTATTGGTTTTATTATGGGCAGAGTTCCTTCACCTTTTTTTGTTACGTTTACCAAATCATGACCTGGTGAATCAACCTTAAAAAATGTAACCAGTAAATAATTTTGTGTTTGAGGAGGATTAAACGAAAAGAATAAACCCAGACTATCATTTATTTCTATCTGTGTATTTAAATTCTTAACACTGTCAATAAAAAATGGGATTAAGTTTCCGTCTGAGCCGTTATAATAAATATCTGCCTTACATTCCCCTGTATTTTTGAGGTATATCAAAGTATCATTTATCGAACCAATTCTTCTTTTACCCCAATCAATTATTGTCGAACTTATAAATGGGGCTATTCCTGTACCTGTAAGTCTGATTTGATTTTGGAAATTTAAATTATTCACAGCAGTAATAACTCTCTCTGTATATCCTTTATTTTTTGGAATATACCTGACTTTTAATAACATTATTTCGCCAGCTCCAAGATTTTTTGGCAACAAATTAGCTCCCAATGAATCCCTCAAAATAATCTCAAATTGATTGTTAGCCAGAATCTCATCTAATGTATCAATTAAAACTGATACATTACCTGTATTTATTATTTTGATTTCACCCCAGGCAGTATCCCCAAGACATACTTCTCCAAAATCCCATCCAACAAATTCCATATCAGGATATCTCACCATTCCCATTACTATCAAAGAATCAAACCTGTTACAATCGAAATAAAAATATAATAATTGATATAAATCATCAAAGGAGCTATCGGGATGGAAACAGACTTCGAATTCGTAAGTATCGTTAGGATATAAAGTTGCAGGTAGTACTGTTTTTGGTTTAAATTCAAATCTTCTGTCATTATCAGGTCGAATGACCACAGAATCTAATTGCACTGTTTGATTTCCATTTACTTTTATTGAATGCTTAAAGCAATTAGTATCTCCTTTATTCACCACTCCCAAGCTTATCGTTCCGGGAACGTTGAAATTAATACCATAATAATTGTATGTATAATTTTTACCATTTCCGTTTTTGTCACGATACTCAAGAACGAACTTCCCGTCCTTCATTACATCTTTTGGTCTTGCAGTAAAAGTTGTAGAATATGTAGAATCCATAATTTTAGGATTCAACTCAAATGAATAATTAAAACTCGCATCAGTCATAACAGCAAAAAGCAATCCTGAAGCATCTGAATTCATAACTTCAGTAATAGTCCCAGAGATATTTCCGCAATTCTCGCCAATTACAATTTCAGGAGACAATGAATCATTCGAAAAAGGATTACTCAATGACGAACCTAATGTCAATGCATAAGAGTCCGCTCTGCCAAATGCATAAGCAATTCCTGAAAAACTCCCTGAATCACAAGATAGCCTGTAACTTCCCATAGAAATTGGTATCCTTACCCAATGATGTAAAGAGTCAGGAAAAAACTGATTATTTATTTCAGGTTTTGCATCTTTGACCAAATCATTATTCAATTTCAAACTACTCAATGCCTCATTATTTGCAATGACATAAATTTCATAACCCACAAATTGCTCTGGATTTGTAGGTTCGTTTCCTACTGTCTGAAAAATCATCTTCTGCACGAATTGCTCAGCTGGTGGAAGTATTACCAAAGCAGGGTCGTAATCAAAATTATCTTCAATTCCACCTATTCTCATCATAAATTGACCAATCTGAACAGGATTATTTGATGACCATTTAGCTGGTTTTTTAATAGCAGGTAAATCCTTAAATGAAAAAGCATTATCTATTACAAATGAAAATGAAGTGTCTTCCATCTCAACATTTACAACGGTATTGTTAGTCATTGTTACTATTCTGAATAAATCCCCGCCATTATGCATTTCAAAAGGTACTGAATAAAACTGTCTTCCCCAAGCATTTGTTGGTGTAAGCATTGTCGCAATATGGTCTTTGCTCTCGAAATACCTGTCCATAAATTGCGGTACTGCTGTTCTGACATGTCCCGAAATAACACCAACAGGTTTATCGCTTCTGACAAGAGAACCAGTCAAATCTCCCATACCAATTGGGAAATCATAAGATTGTACCAAGTAGCAATCACCTTTTTGCATTGTTACAAAATGTGGCTGGTCTTTCTGTCGCAAACTCTGAGTTACACTTCTTGGGGTTATTTCAACTCTTGTATCATTTTCTGAAGCCATTACAACAAATTCACTTTTTCTTGGTATCATAAGAGCTGAATCCAACCTTCCCCAATAATCAAAACTTGATGTGTACTGGTCATTCGGATAAGACATAACAACATATTCATACCCCCATTGACTAACAGGTACTGCTGTGAAACAACTACTTGAATTTAACTGACTGCTAAATGTATAAACCAAAATTGGTACAGTTGATATTATTTCAATAGACTTTTGAACTATCATCTCGTTCTCAACTAACTCAAGAGAACTGTTGATATAGATTTTTTGTATGTAATTTGAAGGTATTGAATACAGCTTGTCACTTTCACCGGGTATTTTGACAATTACATCTGCCGGATAATTACTCACCATTATTATCTGAAGAAATACCCTTTCAGCATCCGGTATCTCATTTTGTAAAAAACTAATGTAAAAATGCTTTCCCTCAAATGCAGAACCTATATCCTGACTCAGCAAATCAGAAAAATATATTATCAATATAAATAATATTACTAATAATTTTCGCATTAATTACAATTTCTTTTCATACCAAAGTTAAAACTATAATAAAATTGTCAATAATGCAAATTTTCTTTGAAAAATAGTATTTTTTACTATTAATTTTAGTGATATACAATTTAAAAACTTTTTACTGCATTTTTAAAATAGCTTAAGATATTCTCTCAGGTCTTCAATTTGCTCATTAAGTGATTTTCCAATCAAAATTGAAAGTGAAAAGAAATTTACAATAGCATTTATTGCGGAATCTTCTATACTCGCTTGATTTATCCTGTTCTTCAAGTTTCTGTTGACTATCTCAAGTTCCTCATAAAGCTTTTTCAATCTATCCAATTTATTATCCATTTGACCATTACCATTAAATTCTAAATAGTCAGTCAATAAATAATAAGCAATTGTTCTTGCCAGAGATTCTTCATAAGTGGCAAAAGGAAGATGGAAGACTGCCATTGATTTTAGCTTTCTGAGTACAGGACACTGACTGGTAGCCATTATTAAACCAAAAAGTGAACCAACTACCATTTGTGCATCACATTCTTTGAAATAACTTCTCTCATTAGTGTTTACTGTTACCTGAGCGTATTCATAAGATTTTATTGTTTTAAATAAGTCAAGGACATCGCTTATATCTAAAGCAGCAGGACAAAATTTTGTTTTTGTTGAATCCAAAGTACAAACAGGGCATTTGTGAAAGTCAAGATGTTCCCAGAACTCAGGTTCATTGTCTCTTTCTTTAATGTCGTATTTTCGATTTAAATCAACTTGATAGAAGACCGTTTTATTTTCAGCTAACTCAATTATATAGTCAATAGTCATAATTATCCTAATAATTTGATAAAATCAATTTTTCTTGACTATATCAATAAGTATGCCTTAAAAATCCATTTGTTAGCTTACTTTGGCATCTTGCCAAATAATTTCTTGAAAAACCTGTGGAATTTATGTATGCCTTTCGGATTTGCAAACATATAAATGCATTCTTTTGTTATAAGATTTTCAAAATGATTTGACTTAGCTATCTGCATAGTATTACTTGTGTCGGAAGTCTGTTGCACCCAAATACTTTTGATTCCTTTTTGAATTGCTTCTGTTAAAACTGCATCTGTATTTGCTTTATTGGTCATAATCAACAATCTGTCAATATCATCAGGTAATTCTGTAACAGAACGGTAGCACCTTTTACCTTCAATATCCTCAACATTTGGATTAACAGGAGTAATATCATAGCCAATAGCAGATAAATCCTTCATTACCATACGGCTAAAGGATTTAGGATTGCGTGACATTCCAACAAGAGCAAATTTCTTTGCTGATAAAAATTCATTAATAACTTTCATTGATGACATAAATTAGCCTCTATTTGATTTCTAAAACCATTTTTTCTTTTTCATATAAAACAACATTCCCAAACCTGTAATTAACATAATGAGCAGAATCAGCGGATAACCCCATTTTGACTCAAGTTCAGGCATATATCTGAAATTCATACCATACACCCCGGCTATAAATGTCAGAGGAATAAATATTGAAGCTACAATTGTCAAAGTCTTCATAACGCTATTCATCTTATTGTTTAAAGCAGACATATAAAGCTCCACATGACCTATCAATATTTCACGCAACACATCAAGGTCCTGTATTATGCTTTTCAAGTGGTCTAACACATCATTATAATACTTAATATAATTGTTGTTTATTGTCGATACTTCATCATCAAGGAGTTCTCTGATACATGATTCCAAGGGATAAATCAATTTTTTCAAATGTATCAAATGCTTTTTATAGTCAATTATTTTTTGAAAATTATCATGTGAAGGATTGAAATATATTGCTTGCTCCAGTTCATCAATCTTATCATTTATATTATCCAAAACATAATAATAATTATCAACTACTGCATCAATTAACAAATAGAATAAATAATCAGATGTTCTTTTTCTTGCCTTACCCTTATTATTGATTAATCTGTCTCTGATATTATCAAAAACATCTTGTTGCCTTTCCTGAAATGAAATTACATAATTACTTCCGAGTATAAAACTTACATGTTCAATATCGATATCCCCTGATTTATTGACTTTCAACATCTTGAGAGTAATAAAAATGTTCTCATCTTCAATGTCAATTTTCGGTTGTTGCTGAGTATTGAGAATATCTTCCAAAACAAGGGGATGCAGATTAAAAAAATTACCTGTTTCATTTATAACTTCCACATCATGAAGCCCCACTACATTAATCCAGTTAATTTTATCTTTATCGAACTTTGCTAATAATTCATCTGTTTTATCAAATTCAAATTCATTACAAGAGTCAGAGTCAAAAGTTATTAAATCAAGCTTTACTTTATTATCAGCTACTTCGCCAGTATAAGTCAAAGTTCCAGGTGGATGACCAGCTTTCTTGGCTCTAATAGGATTGGACAAAAACTTCATGTTCTTTTTTATGTAATCACCAATATCTGTTTGCATATCTAAAATATTAAGAATTTATTAATAAGATCAACCAGTTTTAACTATTTTATACTTATCTAATATTTCCATAAGTGAAATTGAAAAACCTGCTAAAAATCAACTCCAAAAATAACCAAAATAACATTCTGACACAATATAATTATATTCTCGAATTAGTAATTAAAGTAAAAAATAAATTCCAAAATATAAAATGTCAAATAATTTTTTCCCTCCAACTTTTTTATTATTTCATTAATTAGTGTTATCTTTGCTGTTACTAATAACTTCTTAATATATAGTATTTTTTAGATAAAATATAAATTATAGTTATTAGCTATTGATATTTGATAGGAAATTAAATAATAAAATAAATTTGACTTATGATTAGATATTTACTTTTAATACTTTTACCACTTTTCTTTGTTAGCTGTATGACAAAACTAACAAAGGAAAAGGAAGTTAATTGTCCTGTTGTTGAAATACTTTGTCAGCCAGAGCAATGGTCAGGAATGGCTTATGACTCTTCTTATGAAGTCAACAAATTTCTGGATTCATATTACACATTCGAAAAAGTCAATCAAATAAATTCAATTGACAACGAATGGGCTCTATGCTTTCTGGACAATAAAAAAACTGCATTAGTTTATGACGATGCCGGAAGGCAAAGAGTCATGCTTGCAAGAATGATTAAGTATAATTCCGGAACACTCGAATCTGGTTTGGGTATTCCAGTATCAGGTCATGCGGGTTCAATGTCTGTGAACAAAGATAAAATTATTTTCTCAGTTTCAGCTACTGAAGGGATGATAGGAAAATCTGATTTATACGAAGGCACACTTTCCGGAAATTACATTCACAATGCAAAATCCTTGGGCAAAAAAATTCACCAAAATGAATTTACATGGGAATCTCAACCTGCATTATCACCCGATGGAAAAGTCCTTTTCTTTGCTTCAGACAGAAAGGTCGGCTTTGGTGATACTGATATTTGGTTTACTATTAAAGACGAAAATGGTGACTGGGTTGAGCCAATGAACTGCGGAAGTCATATCAATACTGGTTGTTCCGAACTCACACCTTTTGTTAATTCAAATGGTAAAAAATTATTGTTTTCATCAGCAGGGCATCAAACTGTTGGGGGATATGATATATTTGAATCAGAAATTTCAGATGAATTCTGGTCAGCAGTTAAAAATAAAGACTTAGATAAATTAAAAAATCCAGACTTCTTTTTTTCCAAACCCAAAAACTTAAAACCACCTTTAAATACAAAATTCGATGAACTTTTCCCCAGTAGTCCGTCAGATGCAGATACTTTGCTTTACTATAGCTCTAACCAGGACGCTGACAAAGCCAGTTTTGTTTCTATGGAAGGTGGATTCGACATCTTCGTTCGCAAGAAAAATGTTACAAAAAAAGAGACAAGCAAACCCGATTTAGCTAAAAAAGATATTGATTTTAACGTTAATCCTGATATTAAACTCGATGAACCAAAAATTGAGATTGTTAAAACTTTCACTCTGACAGGTACGGTTTATCAGGCAGTGACTCTGACAGAACTTGATGAAGCAGAAATTAAAGTCAAAAAAATGCCTGATAATACGGTTTTCAAAGAAGTTAAATCAGATAAAAATGGCAAATATTCAGTCGAACTGAATAAAGATGTCAGATACGAAGTTACTGCTTCAGCCAAGGATTTATTTTTTGAAACAGCTTCAATTTATGTTGATATGCTGGACAATATCAAGGAATTAAAACAAGACTTCAGAATACCTGAAATGCTAACCCTTAGAATTAACTTCCCTACAGATGTTTATGATAACCCATACAGGTACGTCCTTGATAGCAATGGTGTCGAAACAATTCAAACTTGGCAGATGCAACTGGACAACCTTGCTGAAAATATACTCAAATCAAAAGATAAGATAAAAGTTATTGTCCTCACAGGGCATACTGATGATATCGGCACCGTTAATTATAATTTAACCCTCGGTAAAAGAAGAGTAGATTTTGTAAAAGCTGAATTAGTCAAAAGAGGTGTACCTGAAGAAATTCTCGAAACAAAATCTGCAGGAAAATCTAAACCTCTTATAAAAAAGGAAAACGAAGAAATGGAAATGTATCGGATGAGATTGAGACGTGTTGAATTAAGTAAAATTCTAAATAATTAAAAATCATGAAACCAATACAATTTCTATATTTGTTGCTTATACTTCTTGGCATTTTTCTCTTTGCTGTTTGGTTTTATATTCAGACGGTTATTTCCTATGGATTGCCATCAATTGACCAGATGGAAAATCCAAAACAAAACCTTGCTACTCAAATTATCAGCTCAGATGGTGAACTACTCGATATGTTCTCAGTACAAAGAAGAATATACCTTCCTTACGACAGTATTCCTAAGGATTTTATCAACGCACTAATTGCAGTCGAAGACAGGAAATTCTTTGACCATTGGGGAATTCATGTATCAAGGGTAGTCAAAGCGGCAATTAAAAACGTAATAGCAGGTGGTATTAAGGAAGGTGCTTCAACAATTACAATGCAACTTGCACGAAATCTTTTTTTACACCCAAGAACCACACTCGAAAGAAAAGTCCAGGAGGCATTCATTGCCATACAAATTGAACAAACCTATACAAAGCAGGAAATTCTTGAACTTTATGCCAACACTGTTATCTTTGGTCGAGGTGCGTATGGTATTCAGGTTGCATCAGAAATTTATTTTAACAAGTCTCCGAAGGAATTAACAACAGCTGAATGCGCTTTTCTTGTCGGAATTCTAAAAAATCCTGAAAACTACAACGGCACAGTTGATTACGACAAAGCAATTAGGAGAAGAAATCTTGTCCTCGAATTAATGGAAGATGAGGGCTATCTCACCCCGGGTCAGGTAGCTTCAGCCGCTTCTGAAGAATTGCATTTAGCTGAAAGGGGCGTTTCAGTTCACAGAAGATTTATGACTGCTCCACATTTCGTCGAAATGATTCGCCGGCAAGTAAGCTCCGATAATCAGATAAACAAAGATTTATATAGAGATGGTTTAGTAATTTACAGTACGCTAAATTCTAAAATACAACAATATGCCAATGAAGTTGTAAAAGAGCATATGACTCAATTGCAAAAAACATTCAATAGATACTGGTCATGGTCAAGAAACAAAGACTTGCTTGATAAATTAATTTTGGAAGCAATTAAAAAGCGTGCTGATTACATTGCCGGTGACGAAAGAAAAAAGAAACAAATTGAGCAAAGATTAAAATATAATCAACATTTCATTGATTCAGTCAAAAACGCCGCCACAACACTGCAAATCGGACTTGTGGTACTCGACCCGACAAAAGGTAATATACTTGGAATGGTTGGAGCATCTCCAAAATTTATGGAAGAACACCCCGATGCAAAATATTCATTAAATCATGCTACACAAATTCAAAGACAGCCGGGTTCTACATTCAAACCGATTGTTTATGCATGTGCTTTAGAGACTGGCATGACACCAGAGAGCAAAATGTCCAGAGCTTACTTTTCCTATAAAGACCCTTACACAGGTGAAGTCTGGGTTCCTCGAGGTTCAGGAAAAGATATTGCTTCTGATTCTGTTACATTGTATCAGGGTTTAGCCGCTTCAATAAACACTGTTGCCGCAAGATTAATTACAGAGGTTACCAATCCTTCAAGGGTTGTTTCAACTGCTTATAGAATGGGTATTACATCCAAATTGCAGGCTGTTCCTGCCCTTGCACTTGGTGCGGGTGGTGAAGTTATCCCGTTAGATTTAATTTCTGCTTTTGGCACTTTTGTTAATAATGGTATTCACGTCAAACCATATTCAGTAAACAGTATTGAAGATTATCAGGGCAACATCATCCAAAGACCAAGAAAAGCAATCAGAGCCACAGATGTTTTTAACCCTCAGATTGCTGATATGATGACGTATATGATGGCTGGTGTCGTGGACAGAGGGACAGGTAGTACTGTAAGAAAATATTTCAAAAATTGTGCTGCTGCTGGTAAAACTGGTACAACCAATGATTTTGCTGATGCCTGGTTCATCGGATTTACTCCAGAACTTGTTGCTGGGCTTTGGATTGGCTTCGACGACAGAAGAATTACTTTCCCAAATGATTATGGTTACGCATCAACTGCCGCCGCTCCTCTTTGGGGAAAACTCATGAATAAAATTTATAGTGACCCTTCACTACCTTTCAAAAAAAGGGATTTTAATTATTCCAAAGTTGATTCAACTAATCCTAACGCTGAAATATTAAGACAAATGGAAGGTAAAGAGTGGAACCCAACCTTAAATGAAAACGAAAAAGATAAAAAAACAAATAAATAAATTATAATGATTTTTCAAAAAGATTTATGAGAAAATATAAATTTAAAAATGGAAAAGAACTCGAAGTAAAAACAATGTTTTGTGTCGGGCAAAACTATGCTAAGCATGCCGCAGAAATGGGTGGGCAAGTCGCAACCGACCCTATTATTTTTATTAAACCACCACAGGCATACATCGAGAATGGTGGAAAAATAATCTTGCCTGATATGTCAAAAAACATTCATCACGAGGTTGAACTTGTTGTCGTTATTGGTAAAGAATGTAAAAATATCTCCGAAGATGATGCAATCAATTACATCGCCGGATATGCAGTTGGTATTGATGTAACAATGAGAGATGTTCAAAAACAATCAAAGGATAACGGATTACCTTGGGCTGTAGCAAAAGGATTTTACAGCTCTGCTCCTATATCTGAAATCATTCCTGCGGAAAATTTTGGTGACCAGATACCATTTTTTGATTTATCACTCAAAGTCAATAATCAATTAAGACAAAACTCCTCAACACAATATATGGAAAGGTCTGTTGCAAAATTAATAGAATATCTGTCTCGGGTTTTCACTCTCGAACCTGGCGATTGCATATTCACCGGAACTCCAGAAGGTGTAGGTCAGATAGTTAATGGAGATATACTATTTGCTGAACTGAATAACTATGCTGCTTTAAGTGTTGAATGTGTTGCTCAAAACTCTTTTTTTAAATAAAATATGTTAAAATTAAAGTAATGTGTATAATAATTAAATTTAAAAATATCGGAATAAAAATTATAAATAAATTGTGATAGAATTATGAAAAACACTAAAATCATTATCTTAATTAGCGGAGTATTGACTCTGTTGATGAGTTGTGGTCAAACACGGGTCGAAGAAGATGTTTATACAATAACCCTAAGAGATACAACATATCAAAACTTTGTTAATAATGCACCCGGGAACAGAGACAATGGGACAATCTTCCCGAGTTCACGTACTTTCAAAAACCAAAGGGATATGCTTCAATATGACAGTATCGTTACACGCAAATACCCTGATTTCATTCGTTACGGATTGTTCGAAAGTGTTGGGCTAATGGGTACATCTTCAGAACATGGTATAGGAGTTGGTATTTTAGGAGTTTATCCTAACTTTCAAAATATGACCGATTCTTATATTGGTGATAAAGATGCTTTGTTTACTGGTGGAATTTACCGACTTGGCTTTTTTGAGCAACGTCTCAGATGGTTTCACGATGCCAAAAATTGGGCTTGGGGAGTCAATGGTTTGGAAGTAATTGCTCCGAGTGCACTTACTACTGAACAACTTTGGGGTATTCTTTCCATCTATACAAAAAAGCGGTACTATTTAGTAGAAGATATACCTTATGTCGCATTTACTATTACCTCAGGAATAGGTTTATATCCTTCTATGTATGCAAACGTTTCAGGCTCACTTGATGTCGGTTCTATCGGAGGATTGAATATGAGATTATATGCTGGTCTTGCTGGTGGTCTCAATCCAACTTGGAGCCCACTGATTGACAATCCCGGAAATCCTTACAGAGATAAATCAGTTTCTGTATTTTTCCCATATTTTGGACTTGGTGTTTCTGTTCTCGACTTTCATAACTTGGTTGAAGAAACAGAAAAGGAATGGAACGAACATGAACATAGCTCTTGGGATGTAGGCTTCTTACAATTCGGTTTGCTCAGTACAGGTGCTGATGAATCTGCTCTCTCAACCAGTAAAGATTCAGCTAATTTCATAAAAGGATTTGCTTTGAAATTAGCCAACGCTTCCGTTGCAATTCCTTTTTTAAATAATAAATTCTATGCAGGAACTTCACTAATCAACTTAATGGTTATGGGACAAAAAGAATGGGGTTTAGGTATTTTACCAATCAGAATAGGATACTTCCAGACTCTATTATCTGATGAACTATCTGTTGAACCATTTATTGAATATAACTATTATCCTTCAAACTTTATCAATGTAGGTGGGAGGGTAAACCTTGTGCTTAACAAACTCGAAGAAGGAGAATCGGGGTTTATTAATGTAAGTTTATTATTAGGATATGCCACAGGTTCAACAGATTTAGGTTTTGGAAAAGATATTGTGGACGCCATTGGCTTGCCCGGCAGTTTTTCCCGTACTTACGTTGGATTAAGCATAGGATTAATGGACAGAATCTTTTTCCCTGAACAGTTACGATACAATAAAAAATAATTATCACATAGTAATATGAAAATTATCATGAAAATTACAATCTTAATATTCAGCTCAATTTTGATTCTTCTGTCCTGTTCTCCTGACAGGTTCTACCTCAATCAAAATTTACCCTATGAGGAAGAAATTGCCGCAATTAAAATCGGCTATATTGACAGCGTTGAAAAAATCGCTAAAAATGCCTTTGCACTTTATAGTGGTGGATTAGTTGACCTATATTGTCAGGAAATACCTGTTACCCAGTTACAAGCAGATTTTACAGTTGATATAAAAGATGGAGAAGGAATTGACTTCTTTTTCAGGACAATCGCTGACCACTTCGACAAACATAGTAATATTAATTTTCAATACTCGACTAATGGTTGCAAAGTAACCGAAGCTGGAAGACTCATTGTCATGGTTGATTCAATAAAAGCACAGCTTAATAAACCTGCGAGAATTAAAATTGAAAATTATGGCTCTCTATATAATATTACTGTTGATTGCGATACTGTTTATTTTGGCAAATCCAATTTACATGCTACTCAGCATATTTTGATCAAACCAGTTAACATAACTAATGCTGTTTTTACCGGAGTAAGATTTTCAAACATGAACAGTGATATGCAAAAAACTGAGGGGTGGCAAATACAAGGTTTTAATAAAAATGAATAAATATTAAGAATAATTCTGTGGATTTAATTACTATTTTATTATTTTTTTACAATTTTCAATTTTATTATCGTTTTTATTTTAATTGCACTTATATCGGTTAAGATAAAATCTTGTTATTTTCCGATAAAAACTGCTATTTTTGTAGTTTATATTTGATAAGAATTTTATAAATCAAAGAGATATTGGTTTAATGGGAGTATTGAAATTATTTTCGAACGACGTAGCAATCGACTTAGGGACTGCTAACACACTAATTTGGATGAAAGGTAAGCAAATCGTCCTTAACGAACCTTCTGTGGTTGCATTCGACAGAACAACCAAGCATATAATTGCCATCGGCAAAGAAGCTGAAGCTATGGTCGGTAAAACACATAGAGATGTTAAAATTATAAGACCTTTAAGGGATGGAGCAATCGCAGACTTCGAAATTACAGAAGGTATGCTCAGAGCTTTTATCCGTAAAGTCTCATTAAGCTGGCAACCCGCCAAAAGAGTAGTGGTATGCGTTCCTTCAGGAATTACGGAAGTTGAAAAAAGAGCCGTTCGCGATAGCTGTGAGCACGCTGGTGCTAAGGAAGTACACCTTATAGCCGAACCTATGGCTGGAGCTATCGGTATAGGACTGAATGTTCACGAAGCAACAGGTAATATGATTGTTGATATTGGTGGTGGTACAACCGAAATAGCAGTTATTGCTCTCGATAAAATTGTTGCAGACGAATCTATAAAAACTGCAGGTGATGAATTAACAATTGACGTTATCAAATACTTCAGATCTGTCCACAACATACTTATTGGTGACAGAACAGCAGAAATTATTAAATGTCAGGTTGGTTCTGCTGTGCCACTCGAAGAAGAATTAGAAATAGAAGTAAAAGGCAGGGATTTGGTTTCCGGTATTCCCAAAGCAATCAGAGTTACATCTGCCGATGTTCGAGAAGCACTTGCAGAATCAGTCAATGAAATTGTCGAAGCAGTCATAACATTACTCGAAAAGACTCCACCTGAGTTAGCCGCAGATATTTACGACCGTGGAATTATGCTCAGTGGTGGTGGTGCTTTACTCAAAGGTCTTGACGAAAGAATAAGAAGGCAAACTTCATTACCCGTTCATGTTGCAGATGACCCGTTGACTTCGGTTGTGCGCGGAACAGGAAAAGTACTTGAAAATCTTGTTGAATATTCTGCTGTGCTGATTAAAAGTTCAAGATATTAAATCAGGTAATATGCTCTTGCATATTTTCATTATTATTTTGTGATAATTACTTAATGACAGATGCTAAGATTTCTGAAATTTATAAAGGCATACAAAGAATACTTTACCTATGTCATTCTGGTAATTGCCTCACTTTATCTTATATCAGTTGGCGATATATCCCGAATCGGTGGCTTCAGAACAGCTGTTATAGGTAGCATTGGTTGGCTTCAGGAAATATTTTCATGGATTCCAGATACTGGTGCCTTATTGACTGAAAACGAAGCTCTCCGAGATTTAAACCTT